>CALHRB010000038.1 GCA_938038165.1 Candidatus Kapaibacterium sp.
GTACAAAGTATTTGAAAAACAAATAGAATGGTCATCAAAATTTGAGAGTGCAGATTTTCCTGTTACTTCAATTGTCTCGGATAAAAATGGAAATTTTTATTTTATCTCTGTTTCAGGAGAATTAATTTCATTAGACAACAAAGGAAAAATAAAATGGAAAAAAATTATTGGCGACTCTTTGTCAAAAAACAAATTATTTTCTGAATTGTTAATTTATGACAATTTTTTATTTTTTGCTGACAATAATGGAAAATTATATGCATATTCAATCGAGGGCATGTTTTTATGGAATAAGGTATTTCCATTATCAATAAATAGAATATTATCTATTTCCGAAACAGGGAAAATAGCAATTACCTTGACAAACGACGATTTTGGAGCTAGTGACAAGCTAATTTATTTAGATAAAAATGGAAATATTATTTTTGAAAAAGAATTAAAAGGAATTAGATTATTTCGATCTCCATCCATCCATAAAGATAAATTGATTTTAACTGGTGTTGAGCAAATTAATTCTGATAGAAATAACTTAATTTTTTGTATTGATACATTGGGGAAAGAAATCTGGCGAAAAAAAGTCAATTTATTTCCCAGATATTCTTCGATTAGTCAGGATGGGCTAATTTTTATTGTTGCTTTTAACTCTGGAATTGGCGAGCCGTTAAGCGTTATTTATTGTTTGGATGAAAAAGGAAAAGAAAAATGGAATTTATATTATGATGTAACGATTAGAACCCCTATTATGATTAGTCAAAATAAATTAGCATTTTTGGGTATAAAAGAAAATTTAACCGCAGTATTTTTCTTAAAAAAAGATGGTTCAATCATCAATCACATCAGTCTCAATGATGCTCCTTTGATACTTACAATCCCTACCGTAAGAAGTGATGGTACAATTTGTTTTGCTACTCTGAACAAGTTTCAAATTGTCAGAATTGATGATACCTTTCTGAACAAATTATTACCTTGGTAATTTATGATTTCAATTAATAATCTTATTATTGAATTTTCAGGGAGATTTATTTTTAATGATGTTTCATTCAATATCAATAAAAATGACAGAATTGGATTAATTGGACGAAATGGTTCAGGAAAAACAACTCTTTTGAAGATTATTAATGGAATTGAAAAACCTCAGTCTGGTATTATTTCAAAACCAAATGATTTAAAAATTGGTTATTTGCCTCAAGAAGGTATAACTTTATCCAATAAATTTCTATTTGATGAAGTTAAATCCTCCCTGTCAGAATTAATATATATCGAAAAACAAATTAAAGATATAACAAAAGAACTGGAAAAAAGAAATGATTATGATTCAGAGGATTTTTTCAATTTAACTCAGAAATTGAGCGAAATCACTCATCGATATGATGTTCTGGGTGGTTATAATATTGAAGGGGAAATTGAAAAGGTATTAAAAGGCTTAGGTTTTACTCGTGATGAATTTTGTCGTCCATCAAATGAATTTAGCGGTGGTTGGCAAATGAGAATAGAACTTGCTAAAATCTTATTGAAAAGACCTGATTGTATTCTTCTGGACGAACCTACCAACCATTTGGACATTGAATCTATTCAATGGTTGGAGCAATATCTAAAAAATTACTATGGGGCAGTAGTGATTGTATCTCACGACAAGACTTTCTTGGACAATATTACTAATAGAACAATCGAAATATCAATGGGTAAAATCTATGATATGAATTTGAAATATTCTGATTTTATAAAAGCAAGGGAAGAGCAAAAACAACAAATTTTGAACCAATATAAAGCTCAACAAAAAGAAATAGAACAGATTGAGCAATTTATTGAAAGATTCCGCTACAAGGCTACTCTTGCTTCTCGTGTTCAATCAAGAATAAAACAGCTTGAAAAGAAAGAACTGATTGAGATTGAAGAAGAAGATACATCCGAAATTGTAGTAAAATTCCCTGAAGTCCCTCGTTCTGGTGCTTTGGTAGTGTCAGTTAATAAACTATCAAAAAGCTATGGAGAGAAATTGATTTTAAGGAATATAAATTTTGAACTCAATAGGGGGGATAGGGTTGCATTTGTAGGAAAAAATGGTGAAGGTAAAACAACTTTCACTAAGATTTTAGCTAGATTTGAAGAATTTGAGGGAACAATTGAATATGGAATGAATGTCGCGATAGGATATTATTCCCAAAATCAGGCTGATTTGCTGGATTCAGATGATACTGTTTTCGATGTTATTGATAAAGTTGCAACTGGAGAAATGAGATCAAAAATCAGGTCTTTGTTAGGTGCATTTTTGTTTAGCGGTGATACGATCTATAAAAAAGTAAAAGTCCTATCTGGTGGTGAAAAGTCGAGGTTAGCTCTTGCTCGGTTACTATTAGAACCAGTTAATTTTTTGCTTTTAGATGAACCGACAAATCATCTGGATATGGTAGCCAAAAAAGTCTTAAAAAATGCACTAATGGATTTTGGTGGCACTTTAATTATTGTTTCTCACGACAGGGACTTTCTTTCAGGCCTAACATCTAAAACATATTTATTCAAAGACAAATCAATAAAAGAATATCTTGGAGATATTTCTTATTTCATTAATACTTATTGTATTGATAATCTTGCCCAATTAAATTCAGATGAATCCACTGAAACACTAAAATCAGAAGAAAAAGTATTTGCAGGAAAGGATAAAATAGCAAGGGAAGAACAGAAAAGATTACAACGAGAAATATCTGCAGCAAAAAAAAGGATTTCAAAGATAGAGGACGAAATAAACAGTCTCGAAGGAGAGATAAGTAACTTAGAAGAGGATTTTGCAAATCCTGAGATAATAAATGACTTCGAACTAATGAACTCTAAAGTAATAAATTATAGTCAATTAAAAAAACAACTCGAAGATAAATTCCACGAATGGGAAAACCTACATAATGAATTGGAGCGTTTAAAGACCATTACAGATTACTAAAAACTCCATAATAATAAAAATTAAAATTTACCAAAATTAAAAAAATTCGTAATTTTGCAACGCTCCCTTAGCTCAGCTGGCCAGAGCAATTGACTCTTAATCAATGGGTCGAGGGTTCGAGTCCCTCAGGGAGCACAAAAAGATACAGCTTGCCCTATGCTTGTTTGTTGTTTTGTTTTTTGTCAGACGGGGGCGTCCGACCTACTTACCACTCCACCTCAAAATTTTCCTGTTCTGCCTGGCTCCCCGTAAATGTTGGGTCAACGAATATAATTCTTATCGTTTTCCCAATTTAATGGATTATTAATAATATAATTTCTGATGTCATATAATTCTTTTTCGTTTCTAATTACATGTTCATAAAATCGCGATTGCCAAATTTCCGGATATTTAGTATTTCGGTATTCATTTATTTTGCGAGAGGAAAATGATTTTAAAGCACGAATAAATTCAGATAAACCGTGTTGTTTGTAATTCGTAGAGACAGGTCTCAGACCTGTCTTATCCGTTTCATCTATTATTTCCGAGACAGGTCTAAGACCTGTCTATTTTGCCTGTCTATTATAACACACCGTCCTGTTGTACCTGCAGTGACGCAATCCCACGTAGAGACAGGTCTAAGACCTGTCTCTACAGATTTATTTTTTATTTTCAATTATTTGAATCTCCTCCTCCGTAAGCCCGTAGAGCTGATACACTAGCTAGTCTATTCCGGGTATAAAATTGGCCCAATATATTTTTAGGAATTAGTAAAAACACACAACGCTTCATAATGTTCTTCATCTTTTTTATTTATTGTTTCGAGAATACATTCAACACAAGTTTCTAACTCATTAATTTCAGGAAATTTTTTTGAGTGTTCAGGATTCTCTTCGTGCGAATATTCATCGAGCATTTTCAAAGTCATTTGTTTTTTATTCAAATCAATATTCGCAAAATATTTTTCACACTTATCTTTAAACTTTTTTCC
>CALHRB010000039.1 GCA_938038165.1 Candidatus Kapaibacterium sp.
AAATAATCTTACTATTTTTTTAAGACTAAAAGGGATGTTTGTTCACTCAATAGTCCAAACATCCCATATTATACAAAAAATAAAATCTTATATTATATTTTTTATTTCACAACAATAAAATTATAAACTGCCATGTCGCTAAATTGCTTTACAACAAGAGTGTAATTCCCACTTGTCAATCCATCAAGAGAAATATCTACCTTGTTATCTCCAATTATTACATTCGAGAATGTGTTTGAATAAACAATCCTTCCATTGAGATCATAAATCTCTATTTCAAATGGCTCAGTCTCTTCGGCAAAAATTGAAAACCCGATTCTGTCTATTGCCGGGTTTGGATTGACTGCTCCAATTGAAAAACCTTGGTTTAAACTGAATGTCTCATCTGTTTCTACTTCTCGGAATCTTGCTGCCCTCTGTTTCAGTGGATTCTTGGTTGCATTTCCATAGTTGTATTTCGCTGTCCCGTTTGATGGATCCCCATTATATCCAAATGCTTTGATATAATACCATGTCAAAGCAGTTAATCCGCTTAAACTTATTGAATTTCCTGTTCCGTAGTAACATATTTTTGCGTTTCCTATTGATGGAGCCGATGAAAAGTTAGTGTTATAGCTACTGTATGAGGTTCCATATACTGGCACGTCTGAGATGTCTAATGGATTATTTGCCTTGACTACCAAGAAACTTCCGGAACCGTTTCCTTTATTCCAAGTTAAGCCCATAGAAGTTGATCTTACCTCCGAGGGTGTAATATTGCTTGCCTGTGTGGTTGGAAATCCACTTCCTGCAGTAAATGAAACATCTGACTGAAATAACAAAACTCGATTATTGAAACTGTCATGAACCAAAATACATCCTAAAAGATTATCCACCGAAAAACCAGAAGGAAAATTTAATTTATTTTGTGCTGTTCCCGAAGTAAAATTTGTAAAGTTTGATTGCCCAAGCACAAAATCAGCATTTGCTCCGTTGGACTTAGAAGTAGCATTATTAAAAATTAGCACTCTATTGCCAACGTAATCGGCTACATATAATCTGCCATTAGCATCAACAGCAAGACCATTGAGTCCACTCATTTTACTTTGAGAAATTCCGACAATCTTAGAAACGAAATCAGATTGGCCTAAAACACCATCAGCATTTGCTCCGTTGGACTTGGATGCAGCATTGTCAAAACGAAGCACACGGTTATTATCAAAATCTGCAACAAATAAGCTGGTTCCACTAAAAGCTACACTACTTGGATAAGACATGCCGTTTTGAGTTGTTGTTTGAGTATTCGAAGTAAAATCAGATTGTCCTAAAACACCATCAGCATTTGCTCCGTTGGACTTGGATGCAGCATTGTTAAATTTTAAAACTCTATGGTTTCTATTATCAGCTACCCAAAGATTTCCATTCCCGTCAAATGCAATTCCCCTTGGATTCTTAAGTCCACTCTGAGACGTTGCTTCAGTGTTAGATGTCATATTTGGTTGTCCAAGAACAACATCTGCATTTGGTCCGTTTGACGAAAGTTGATGTGCATTATTGAATTTGAGAACTCTGTTATTTTCAGCATCAGCAATCCATAGAGTACCATTAGAAGAAACAGCTAATCCTGTCGGTTTTGCAAGTGTATTAGCTGCAACTGAACCGCCTCTGTTCTGTTGATATGAAGTAAAATCAGGCTGACCGAATACAAGGTCTGCGTTGGGTTGATTTCCTGTAATGGGCCAATTATATCTTAAAACCCTATTTGCCGATAGATCAGATATATACATTTTGCCATTGATAGTATCAATTGCAGGCGAAGTTCCTGCCCACCATGAGAATAAATCCGGATAACCAATTCCATTTTGTGTTGTTGCACCAACATTTGATGTGAAGTTTGGTTGCCCGATGACATTCAAAGCATTTTGCCCGTTAGTCCATTGAGAAGAAGATTCTGTTATGAGGGCAGACAAAGCTAAAATTAAAGTTAATAAAAAATACTTTTTCATGAAAACCCCTAAAAATGTTGAAAAAAAATATTTCTATGTCAAAGAACTGAGTTTAAGCCTAAATTAATTTGTTTATTTTTTTTTTCAAAAATAAATTTAATTATAATTAAAAACAATAATAATTTTTTTATAACAAAAAAAATTATATTTTTATCAAAATTTTTTCTTAATCGTCTTCAATCATACTAAACTTATTAAGAATGATGAAATGGTAAGGGATTTAAACCAAAGAGAGATTGATATATTAAGAACTATAATCCACCTATATATTTTGAATGCTACACCGGTGGGATCGAGAAGTCTGTCCAAATATCTCGAAGGCGATTATAAATTAAGCCCTGCTACCATCAGAAACGTAATGGCTGACTTAGAAGAAATGGAATTAATATCTCATCCACATACTTCAGCAGGAAGAGTCCCTACCGATAAGGGGTATAGGTTTTATGTTGACTCCCTTATGAAAAGAGAAGTTCTCAGTCATAAAGAAATGGAGACTTTAAGAAAATCCCTGAACCCAAATTTATCCGATGATATCTTAAAAGATGCTTCAAAACTTCTTGGAATGCTATCAAAATATTTAAGTATCGTTGAGCTACCACACTTCAATGATTTGATTGTGTTCAGGATTGAGCTCATTTATGTTACATCAAACAGATTACTGGTTGTTTTGGCTCTTGATTCCAATATAGTTCGTACTGTAACACTGGAAGTTAATTTTGAAGTCAATGAAAAAAATTTAGATGAACTCTCAAGGCTTATTAATGAAAAAATTTCTGGCAAACCCTTGAAATATATCAGGGACAACTTCAAGGACATAATAACTGAATATAATTATGTTGACGCACCTCTTATCCGCCTCTTTATTGATTCGATTGACAAAGTTTTTAAAAATCCATATCAATCTGACAGAATTCATATTTCAGGAACTCAAAATCTACTGAATTATCCCGAATTTGAGGATTTGGACAAAGTTCGAAGTGTGATTGAACTTATTGAAAACGAAGATATTATTATACACCTTTTCGACACTTATGACACTGGTGAAAAATCTCCCCAGATTTTGATTGGCAAAGAAATCAATAATAAATTCCTTGAAGATTACAGTGTTGTTATTTCAAACTATAAGTATGGTTCAGCGTCAGGTTCTATTGGTTTAATAGGTCCAAAGAGAATGAATTATTCAAAAATTACTTCATTAATTCAGTATGTAACCGATATTCTTTCTGAAGTTTCTGAAAAGCATTAAAAATCCATTTTCTTAGTCTAAATTTTCTTTTTTTAGTATTTAATTTGATTGTAATATAAAACAAACAAGAATAGTTTATATTTATTCGTCTTTTTTATGTTGTAAAATAAACTTAAAATATTATGAACGAAAATAAAGATAACAAGAAAAAACCTTTGAGACCGACATCTAATAAAGTTAAAGATCTTTATAATGCTTACCTTAAGAATGAGGGAAGCAGGCGAATACCCGTTACATTTTCCAAAGCCAAGGGTGATGAAATCAACGAAAAAAATACTCCAGAAAATGATCAAGACAATAAAATCTCTCAAGTGGAAATGAGCGAAGAAAATATAGAACAAACCGATGATAATATCTACGAAGAATTATTCGAGAAAATAAAACAATTAGAAGCCGAAAGAGATGATTTGAAAGATCAGTTAATCAGAAAGGCAGCAGAATTTGAGAACCTAAGAAGAAGAACAATAAAAGAAAAGCAGGAACTGATTGATTATGCTAACGAGAAATTAATAACAAATCTTTTACCACTCCTTGACGATTTTTCAAAGGCATTAGATGCTGCTAATTCCAATTCCGATAACGAATCTCTTCGTCAAGGAATAGAAATGATTTATCAAAATACCAAAAAAGTTCTCTCAGAAGTTGGATTAAAACAAATGGAAAGTTCGATCGGCAAAGCCTTCAACGTTGATTTTCATGATGCACTTATGTCTATGCCATCTGAATTTCCCGAGGGTTATGTTGTTCAGGAATTTCAACCCGGCTATATGCTCAAGGATAAAGTCATACGCCATGCAAAAGTAGTTATTTCTTCAGGGGAACCACAAGAAAACGAGGGGGAATCCAATAATGAGTAAAAGAGATTACTACGAAGTACTTGGAGTTAGCAGAAACTCAACACCAGACGAAATTAAGTCTGCTTACAGAAAACTTGCACTAAAATATCATCCTGACAGAAATCCTGACGACAAAGAGGCTGAAGACAAATTCAAAGAAGCCGCCGAAGCTTACGAAGTTCTGATTGACAGCGACAAAAGGAGCAGATACGATAGATATGGTCACGACGGTTTAAGAGCTGGTCGAGATTTCCACACATATTCAGGTTTTGAAGATATATTTTCTGCTTTTAACGATGTTTTTAGAGGAAGTAGTATCTTCGATGATTTTTTTGGGAACAATTCAGGATTTGAATCCTTCAGTTCAAATCGAAGGAAAGGCTCCTCAGGAAGGGGGCTTGCTGAACGTGGCTCTGACCTTAGAATTCAAATGCCCCTAACTTTGGAAGAAATCGCAAATGGAGTCGAAAAACAGATTAAATATAAACACTGGGTAACATGCAAAGCTTGTAATGGAACTGGTGCTAACAGCTCACAAGGCTATAGACGATGTTCTGCTTGTGATGGCTCCGGTCAGATCAGACAGGTCTCAAGAACTATGTTCGGACAATTTGTAAATATTTCCACTTGCCCAACTTGCAATGGTAGTGGTCAGATTATTACCGATCCTTGCAAAGTTTGCTCTGGCGAGGGCAGAGTGATGGCTGAAGATACCGAAAAAATAAGTATTCCAGCCGGAGTTGAAGAAGGAAATTATTTACCATTACGTGGAAAAGGCAACGCAGGAAAAAGGGGCGGGGACGCCGGGGATCTTCTGGTTTTTATTCAGGAAAAGGAGCATCCGGAATTTGAAAGGCATAATAATGATGTTATATACAGGCTTCTGATTAGCTTCCCTGATGCGGTGCTTGGAACTGATATCGAAATCCCTACTTTATATGGTCCTGAAAAAATTAAAATTGAACCCGGTTCACGCCCAGGACAATCAATTAAATTAAAAGGAAAAGGTATTCCTCATTTGAACAGCTATTCAAAAGGCGATCAAATAGTTATTATAAACATTTACATACCTCAAAGCTTAAGCTCTAAGGACAAAGCACTGATAAAAGAACTTGCAGAATCTCCAAACATTTCTCCCAAGAAAAAAACAACCAGAAAAGAAAAGGATTTTTTTGACAAAGTAAAAGATATTTTCTCAAAAGAATAAATTTGAGTTAATAATAGTTTTAGCCGAATAACTTTTTTTTTAATTTTGATTTTCTTTGTAAAAACAATCGAAAAAGATTATGAAGTTCAAAACCATATTTATCACAGGAGCTTCAGCAGGAATTGGAGAATCTTGTGCAGAAGTTTTTGCTGAAAAAGGAGCCCGATTAATTCTTCTTGCCAGAAGAAGAGATAAACTGATAAATCTCGCCGCCGATTTACTAAAAAAATTTGGCACTGAAACTTACAGTATCGAATGCGATGTAAGAAATTATAAAGCAGTAGAAAAAGTAATTAACAATCTGCCAGATGAATGGAAAAGCATTGATGTCCTTATCAATAATGCCGGACTGGCTCGTGGAATCGAAAAAATCCAAGAGGGAGTTCTGGAAAACTGGGAAGAAATGATTGACACCAACATTAAAGGTTTGCTCTATATGACCCGACTTATTCTGCCTGAAATGATTAAACGTGGCGAAGGTCATATCGTTAATATTGCCTCACTTGCCGGAAGGTATGTTTACCCAGGCGGTAATGTTTATTGTGCCACTAAATTCGCTGTAAAAGCTCTTTCAGAAAGCATGCTCATTGATTTGAACGGAACAGGGATAAAAGTTACAAACATCGATCCTGGGCTGGTTGAAACTGAATTTTCTGAAGTAAGATTTCGTGGAGATAAAGAAAAAGCCAGGAAAGTTTATGAGGGTTATACCCCTCTTTTTGGCAGAGATATCGCCGAGATTATTTTGTTTGCAGTCAGCAGACCCCAGCATGTTATGATCCAGGATATTCTTATAACTCCAACAGATCAGGTTAATCCCTATATTTTGAATAAAAAGAGTAATTAAATGAGAATTTTCACACTGGCAGAAGCCCGTAATACTTTACCATTAGTTAGAAGAATTGTTAACGACATATTAAAATCTGGTCAGGAATTAAAACTTCTTGCTGCTCAATTACAAGATCAAGCCGAATCAAATCAAACGTTCCTTGAACTGAAAAATAACCTTTTGAGCTACATCAATGAGCTGGAATCTCTTGGCTGTTTCTATAAAGACTGGAACTTTC
>CALHRB010000040.1 GCA_938038165.1 Candidatus Kapaibacterium sp.
ATCAACAGAATTGAGAAAAAAATCCAAATTAATCCGATGACAGTCAGAATAAACTTCACATTAGACATTAAAATATTTTTTTATATAATACCAAATTTGATTGAAATTTCCATTAAGTGCATCAAATATTTCAACATAAATAAATAAAATAATGGAAATAACAAAATATGAAATTATAATTATTTTTATTCTCTTTTTTTTCTTGTGAATGTCAGATTCTGCATCGTTTAGCAACTTAAAAAAAAACCTGTATCTGTCCTTATCCAAAAAGATAAAGTAATTTCCTGTTACAAGCAACAAAAAAACAATTAGGCTGACTAATTTTAAAATTAAGTGCAAATGATAGATCGAGTTGATATAAATTATAAGTGTTGCAATGTTTAAACCTTGAAAAAAGGACAAAATAAAGACAACCATAATACTTTTGTTAAAGTCATCCTTTTCAAAATTAAAAAAGGACAGAAGTCCAAGATATATAGTATGATAAAATTTAAGCACTTAACAAAAATAAATATTAAATTTTAAACTTTTCGGGTTTCATCTGAGGGAAAAACAAAACATCTCTTATTGATTTTTCCCCGGTCAGAAGCATAACAAGCCTGTCAATACCAATTCCAAGCCCAGCAGTTGGGGGCATCCCAACTTCAAGAGCAAAAAGGAAGTCTTCGTCAACAACCATAGCTTCTTCGTCTCCGCCCGCCCTTAGAAGAGCTTGCTCTTCGAGTCTTTGCCTTTGGTCTCTTGGGTCGTTTAGTTCGGAGAAAGCATTTGCGACTTCGAATCCGGCAATAAAAAGCTCAAAGCGTTCGACGATCCCATCTTCTGTTCTGTGTTTTTTTGCCAGAGGCGACATTTCAATAGGATAATCAATCGTAAATGTTGGCTGAATCAAATTGGGTTGAACTTTGACCGAAAAAATTTCATCCAGAATTTTCATTGCACCTGCTTTTTCCTCGACTTCAACGTTAAGCTTGTTAGCGGCAATGTATAGCTCGTCCCTTGATAGATTTTTGAGGTTCATACCTGTATATTCAAGAAGAAGGTCATACATTTTTGCTCTTCTGAAGGGCTTTTGTAGCTTAATCTCATTGCCGTTGTATTCAACGGTATCGGTTCCGTTAACTTTATTAGCAATAGTAATCAGCAGATCTTCTGTCATATCCATCATCCAGTTGTAATCTTTATAGGCAACATAAATCTCCATAGATGTAAATTCGGGGTTGTGCATTTTGTCCATACCTTCGTTTCTGAAATTTTTGCTGATTTCATAAACTCCTTCGAAACCACCTACAATCAATCTTTTCAGGTAAAGTTCATCGGCAATTCTAAGATATAAATCTATATCAAGAGCATTATGATGGGTGATAAAAGGACGTGCGGTTGCTCCACCATAAAGAGGTTGAAGAATAGGTGTTTCAACTTCGAGCCAACCTCTTGAGTCAAAATAATGACGCATTTCGGTGATGATTTTTGCCCTTTTTTTAAAAGTTTCACGTATATGATGATTGACAATCAAATCAAGATATCTTTTTCGATAGCGTTGTTCAACGTCAGCAAAAGCATCATAAACAATTTTGTTTCCCTCCTCATCAATTTCTTCTTTTGGTGTTGGAAGAACCCTTAGTGATTTGCAAAGAATTTCAACTTTTCTTGCGTGAACAGTAATCTCGCCCATTCTGGTTCTAAAGACAAAACCTTCAACGCCAATTATATCACCAATGTCCAGAAGTTTTAATTTATCATAAAATTCAGGCAGGTCATTTTGCTTGAAGTATATTTGAATCTTATCGCTTTCGTCCCGAATATCACAGAATGTTGCTTTGCCCATTGTCCTGATGGTCATAATACGACCTGCAACGCTGACATTTTCGAATGGTGACGGGTCTTCGTCCCTGAAATTAGTCTGTATTTCTTTGTTTGTTATTGTTTTATTGAATGAATAAGGAAAAACATTAATTCCTGCCCGCTCGAGTTCCTCGAGTTCCTCTAATCTTCTTAATTCCTGATCGTTTCTTTGTAAACTCATTTAATTAATACATTTTAAAAAATTGAAAAATATTAATTTAAGAAATATTAAGATTAATGAATTAGAAAAAAATTGTAATTATCATATTTTATCAGTTTATTTAGTTAATATATATTCAATAGCAGGGAATTTTTGTAATTCAACTAAAATCATTAATTTGTTTTTTTTAACAATAAATCATTAAATCTGTCAAATTATCCTGATATATCGGTTGTTATTGCCGCACGTAATGAAGAGAAATTCATTTCGTTTTGCCTGGATTCTCTTTTAAATCAAACATATAAGGGGAAAATACATATATTTGTTGTTGACGGAATGTCCGAGGACAATACACAATCGATAGTTGAGGAATATAGAAAAAAAAACGACAATATTATACTTTTGAAAAACGAAGGAGTAAATCAAGCTATTGGCAGAAATCTTGGATTTAATTCTTCCAAAACTGAGCTGGTTGCATATATTGACTCCCATAGTTATGCCGAAAAGAACTGGCTTGAAGAACTATATTCTGCACATTCAAGGTTGGCTGAAAATGATGATAGAATTATTGGTGTTGGCAGTATCTATAGAAATGCCGAGAACAACAATTTTACGATAGCTGCTGAAATTGCTTTTGAAAGTTTACTAGCCGGGACAACAAAAAACTCTTTTCTAAAAAAAAATACAATTGCTAAAGTTGATAATGCGTATGCTTGTCTTTATGATAAATCAAAATTAATCGAAGCGGGATTATATAATCCTGACCTGAAAATCGGCGAGGATATGGAATTGAACAACAGACTGACATATAAACTTGGATATACTCTCTATGTAAATCCAAATGCAGTAACATATTATTTCCGCAGAAACTCAGTATTTGGGATTTTCAAACAACAGTTGAACTATGGCTATTGGCGGCTGAAAGTGCTAAAACAGCTAAAGATGTTCAATCTGAAAGTGATTGCACCAGCTCTTTTTCTTCTGAC
>CALHRB010000041.1 GCA_938038165.1 Candidatus Kapaibacterium sp.
TCAAGAGGAGTTATTTATGCTTCGTTTAATAATTATCACATTTTCTTTGATTACTACTCAGTTTCTTAACTTAGAAGCTCAAAATTTCATTGATAGTCCTAATTCTCCAAGGCCAGCTTATGGAATATTTTTAGACTTGAATTTAAATTTTTTGAATCCAACATCAAACTTGATTGGTATTGAATTTCCGGAAAGACCAAGTTGCTGCCCTGGCTTCGAAACAGGCTCAGGAATTGGTTATACCCCCGGATTATTTTTCTCTTTTCCAGTTGGTGATGAAATTGATATACTATTTCGTGGAAGCTACAAAGATCTTTCAGGCAAGCTATCCAAAAACGAACAGATTTTGGTTTATAATCCATCAACTCAATCATCTGTTAGCGGAGAATTTGAACACGTTATTGATTCAAAAATTACCTCTGCCGGATTAGGAATATTTGGAAGCTATAAATTGTCAGACGAATTCAGGATGAACGCTGGTTTTCAAGGTGGTTTTTTGTTACAAAAAACCTATAAACAAAAAGAACAGATTGTAAATCCCTCGTTTGGAACTTTCGTTGGGACAGGATCAAGGACAAGGAATGCTCACGAAGGAGATCTTCCTAATTCATCAGCAATTGAGCTTTCTATAGCTGTGGGATTAAGTTATGATTTGCCACTCAATTCCTCTAATACACTTTTTTTAGTCCCCGAAATTTATTATAGCCAAGGATTGACAAATATTGAAAGAGGCGAATCATGGAATGTTAGCTCCTTATCAGGTGGACTGGGGTTAAGATATGCACCAAGGAAAATGAAAGCCCCCAAACCTCCTGCACTACCACCACCACCACCACCACTACCACCTCCACCACCTCCTCCGATGGTTCCTTTGTTAGACGCTTCAATTCTGGCTGTGGGCGTGAATCCCGACGGAACTGAGTCAGACGTTTCGATCTTAAGAGTTGAAGAATTTTTATCTCAAAGAATGCATCCTTTATTGAACTTCGTGTTTTTCGAAGAAAATTCTTCACAAATACCCGACAGATATAAACTATTGAATAGATCCGAAGTTAAACAGTTTACGGAAAGACAACTTTATAACCTTCAGACAATTGAGGTCTATCACAACATTTTAAATATTATTGGCAGAAGGGTTGCAGCATACCCCCAAGCAGAACTAACATTAATCGGATGTAATTCTGACGAAGGAGTTGAACGAGGAAATCAGGAACTCTCGACAAGTAGAGCTAATGCTGTCAAAAATTACCTTACTTCAGTATGGAACATTGACGGGTCAAGAATCAAAATACAGACAAGGAATCTACCTGAAAATCCATCTAATATAAAAGATCCCGATGGAATTGAAGAAAATAGAAGAGTTGAAATTAAGGCAAATATACCTCAGGTATTTGAACCGCTGGTTGTTCAGGATACCCTTAGAGAAGCAAATCCTCCGGTCTTCAGATTCAAACCCAAAGTCAATACACCTATTGGAATTGATAATTGGAAAATTTTAACCTCACAACGCTCAAAGCCACTTAAAACATTCTCAGGAACAGGAAATCCACCTCAATCAGTTGAATGGGATTTATCCAAAGATGCTACCATCGTTCCAAGATTTGATGAGCCACTTGATTATAAACTCGAAATCCAGGATAAAGACAATAAAATTTGGGAATCACCTATTCAACAATTACCAGTAGAACAGCTATCAATAGAAAAGAAAATGGTTGAGATGATTGCTGATAAAGAAATTGACAGATTCAGCTTGATTTTATTCGGGTTCGACAAGGCAGATCTTGGACCTGAAAACTTGAAAATTGCTGAAATTGCAAAACGAAGAATCAGACCCAACTCAATAGTTAAAATTGAGGGATTTTCTGACAGGGTTGGCGACGTTAATCATAATTTAGATCTTTCACAAAGAAGAGCTGCTGCCACTGCAAAAGCTTTAAATGTTGATCCAAAATTTGCAATTGGTCTGGGTGAATCCAAATTGCTTTATGATAATGATTTTCCAGAAGGACGTTTTTATTGCAGAACAGTTAATATCGAAATTATAACACCAATAGAAATTATACCATAAAGTATTTTGTTTGTAACAATTAATACACTCAAGTGTTTATAAAATTGAAAATAAATTGGAGATAATATATGAAAACAAAATATTTACTTTTGATTTTTTTAATCTTGTTTCCGGGTTTTTTATTATCTCAATCATTAGTAATTAATGCTGTTGATGCTTCAAAATACCCTACCATCAGGGCTGAAATTACGATCAAGGATGCTTCCGGAAAATATGTCAGACTTTTTAGTCTGGATGAAATTACCGTAAGAGATGGGGGTAAGGACAGAGTAACTAAAAGCATTTTCTGTGAGCCTAATGTTTCAAGGTTTTCAGCAATTCTTACTTTTGATAGATCCGAATCTATGAACCGTAACAAGGACGGTAATTATGTGCCGGGACCATCAAGGATGGAAATAGCAAAATCTGCTGCAAGATCTTGGGTGAGAGCTTTAGACACCACCAGGGCTGAAGCTACAATTACTGCTTTCAGCAATGATGCTGTCTGGCTTTTAAATCAAAAATATGTAAATAGTAAAGTTATTTTGATTGATTCAATTAATGGCAGCAAACAGCTTGACCCTGTCGGAGGAACGAATTATAATTCTGGCTTTTTGAGGGACAGATGGGGCAATCCCGGTGCTTTAGAAATTGCAAAATTTGCTAAATATAAACCAATTATCATTTTCTTAACTGATGGGGAACACGATCCCAACAATGGTCCTGTTAAAAGTGCAGAAATTCTGGAACTCGCAAACAAACTAAATGCAACAATTTTCTGCTTAACGCTCGGTTTGCCAATGCCCGAAGTATTGAAATCAATATCCAAAAATACAGGTGGCTCATACTATGAAAACCTCACAACAGAAGACGAAGTCAGAGGTATTTATCTGGATATTCTGGAAAAATCAGCAAATCTTGGCACTCCGGCTCCTTGTGATTTGGTCTGGGAGACTGATTGTGATGGCGGAAACCTTACCGTAACTTACAAGAAATTAAATTTATCAAGAGATACTACCTACTCCATTCCGTTGGATTTTAAACCTTATCTTGAAATTAATCCCAGAACCATCATATTCAATAATCCAAAACCGGGCAATAACGATACTATTATTACAATCACTGCACAAAATAATTTTGTTGAATTTACTCCTCCGGGTTACACTACAACTAAACCTGGGTTCTCAATTATTGACTGGGGTGGATCACTCCCTCCTTTTACCTTGAAGAAGAATGAGTTCAGAAAAATTAAAATCAGATATATTGCTCCACCGTCGGACTCATCTTATAACCCAGCATCTTTGACATTTATTGGAAGTGCCTGCGATGGCTTGACTATGATGCCTTCGGCTGAATGGGTCTTTGTTCGTGATATTGATATGGGAACTGCCCTTGTTGGGCAATCAGTAAGAAAAACTGTTAGCAGTGTGTTTTGCAATAGAACTGGTAAACCTATCAGAATCAAGAACTTCAAAATTGATGGTGGCAATAAAAATGATTTCAAAATTATCAACCAGCCTTCAAATCTTGAAATTCCATCTGATACCTGTATTACTCTAACATTTGAATTTCTTGCAGATACTCCTGGTGAAAAAATATCAGATTTTATTGCTGAGGAAGAAAGCGGAAAAATTCATAAATCCAAAATCAAAGGTTTAGCAAGCGGAAAAGCCGAATTGAGCGCGGTTAACATTGTAAACTTCCCTTCAATAAGATGTAATACTTTTTATAAAGATACTACTATCCAACTAGCAAATGATGGGGCTCTTGATTTGAACATTTCAAGTTTTGATATTTCAGGTCCCAATTCGGGTGATTTCAAATTTATTCCATCAAATCCCGGACCTATGGTTATACCAAGAGCTGACAAAAAAACTATAACTATTAGATTTGAACCCTTAACTGCAGGGAATAAATTCGCAACTTTAACAATACAAAGCGACGCAGGGAATAATCCAACTTATAACATTAGTCTTTCTGGTAATCGTGATAGCATTGGATTTTTACTGAATCAAACTTCACTTAATTTTGGACTTCTTTGTCCAAACGAAAAGAAGGAATTAAAATTATCCATAACCAACAGTGGCAATATTACCAGTGAATTTACTGCTGAAACACTCACCTCTCCTTTCGAACTGGCCGAAAATAGATGGTCTTTGGATCCATCCATTTCAAAAGAAATTACGATTTCGTTTGTCTCCGCTACCGAAGGCGATTTCAGCAAACAACTAATTATCACCGATGAATGCAACAATCAAAAAATTATTAACTTAACTGCCAAAGTTGAAGATGTCAAGATACAATCCGACAAATTAACTCTATCTGCAACAGTTGGTTCTTCCATTAATGGAACTATGAGGATTACAAATAACTCTCAACATAATATAACAATTACATCAGCAGTTCCACAGGATGCTCAGTTTACAATCGTTTCACCACCACTAAATTGGAACATTCCCCCCGGAGGCTCGATAGATATAACTATCAAGTATTCACCAAATGTTGATGAAATTACAAATTCTAATATTTTAATTTCAGGATCTCCTTGCAATCTTTCATTTTCTGCACCAATTACTGGAAATCCTTCGCTCGCCTCAGCAGATATTGTGTTAGAACAACACGAAGCTTATGTTGGAGAAATTATCACCGTCCCTATATTTTTGAGAAATATATTTAAAGTAACAGAATCAGGGACGAACAACATTGATACAAGAATTAGCTACGATCAATCATTGTTGAAGTTTCTCGGAGCAGAACCTGCAAATATCATTTCAACCATTGGATCTGGATATATTGACTTCACAAACATCCCATTAAACCAAATGGTTGGCGATAGACTTTTTAGTATTAGGTTCGAAGCATTATTAAGCACAAATGATGAAACGCCTCTCCAAATTTCTAATACTCGTTCTGTCGAAAGTAGAGTGATTTTCAATGAGAGGTCTGGTTATTTCAAGTTGAAAACTGCTTCAGGAACTATCCGAATACCTGAAATTAGTGCTGAAGCAGGCGAAGATTTCGTTTTACCAATTTACCTTGATAAAATCAAAAATATTACTCAATTCAATGAATCAATAAATACAACTCTTGAATTTAATGCTACTTTGATTGAACCTATAGGGAATACACCTAAAGGAATTGTAAATTCTGATAGAAGAATCATTAATTTAACAAATCTGCCTCTAATTCCTGATAATAAATCTACAATTGCAAGCCTTCAATTCAGGGCTATGCTTGGCAATCAGGAATCAAGCGACATAATAATCAGGAACACCGAAGTTAAAATGGGAAAAGTCATTTTCGAAGAAATTGCCGGCAAGTTTACTTTGTCTAAGGTTTGTAAGAGCGGCTCTGTCAGGCTTTTTGATCCATTCGGGAGTGCTGTGGGTATTATTAATTTCAACCCAAATCCAACTAATGGTCAAACTGAAATAGAATTTGCAACAGCCGAAGAAGGTATTACAGAAATCCTAATTTTGAATTATACCGGTGCCATTATAAAACAATTAGTTAATGAGAATTTAGATACAGGGAAATATAAAATTTTATTCAATGCATATGAATTACCAAACGGATTATATTTTGTTGTGATGAAAACACCGACTGATTACTTTGTCAAAAAATTGTCGGTTATTAAATAATAAATCAAAAAGACATTTAATAAACTTTATAAAAAAAATTTAAGGTCAAAATTGTAATTCTGAACTAAGTGAAGAGTCTAATTATTAAATCTATGTTTTTAATAAAATACTTAGACTTAGATTCTTCACTTTTTTTACAAAATATCCTAAACTTTAACTTCCTCATTTAGTATTTGTTAAGAAGATAATATATTATTTTTTTATTTTTGTACATTAATAGAAAAAATAAGCTTGTTTTTTAAGATGGTAAAAAGATGGCAGACATCAGAAATAACTGAAGGCTCGGATTTAAAAATATTTCGGGTTAAATGGTTCAAACGACAAAATCAAGAGATAGGCAAAAGTGGGAATTTTGTTGTTCTTGACTCTCCGCGTTGGGTTAATATTATACCATTAACAGGGAACAGGGATGTAGTCCTAGTCAGGCAATACAGGCACGGAATTGATGAAATAACACTGGAAGTTCCCGGGGGGCTTGTTGATCTTTCTGAAGAACCATTAGATGCAGCAGAAAGAGAATGCTTTGAAGAAACTGGCTATAAATCACTTGCCAGAGCTGTACTTATTGGAGAAAATCATCCAAATCCAGCTTTTCTGAATAATATTTGTTATTCTTATGTATGGTTTGATTGTGAATTAATGGGCAAACAAAAGCTCGACAGCAACGAAGATATTGATGTTGTGCTTGTTCCTTTGAAAGACATACCAGAAATGATTTTGCAGAAAAAAATTAAGCATTCTCTGGTTCTAACAGCTTTTTTCTTTTATTCACTCAAATATGGTATTTAATTTATAATGTCCAGAATCATATCAGTTGCAAATCAAAAAGGCGGAGTTGGTAAAACAACAACATCGGTAAATCTTGCTGCATCACTTGCTGCAGCAGATTATTCTGTTCTGCTTATTGATATCGACCCACAAGCAAATGCAACAAATGGATTGGGGGTGAATTCCAAAGAAGTTGCTATTACAATTTATGAAGTATTAATTAATGATGCTGATATTGGTTCTGCTATTCTGCCAACAGAAATGCCAAATCTCAGCCTTCTGCCCTCTCATATCAATTTAGTTGGTGCAGAAATTGAGATGGTTAATCAAAAGGATAGAGAAAAGTTTCTTGCCAAAAAAATTGTTGAAATAAAATCTAATTATCATTTTATTATTATTGATTGCCCCCCTTCATTAGGTCTTTTAACCCTCAACGCATTGACAGCCGCAGATTCGGTGCTTATCCCCGTTCAGTGTGAATATTACGCCCTCGAAGGTCTTGGACAGCTACTCAATACAATTTCAATTGTCAGATACAGGCTTAATCCAAAACTTGATATCGAAGGGGTTTTATTAACAATGTATGATTCCAGGTTGAGGCTTTCGAATCAGGTTGTCGAAGAAGTCAGGAAACACTTTGACAAAAAAGCATTCAAGACAGTCATTAATCGTAATGTCAGACTTTCTGAATCACCAAGTTATGGCAAGCCTGTTCTGCTTTATGATGCTTTTAGTGTTGGAGCAAAAAATTATCTTGAACTTGCACAGGAAATAATAAATTCAAACAATATTCCAGTAATAAAGAAATCTTGACTATGTCAACATCAAAAAAATCAATAGGCTTAGGTAAAGGTTTGGAGGCTTTGATTCCAACATCTGTTGAAATCACCGAAAAGGGTTTGAAATTCAAATCAACAGATGACAATACTAATCAAATTGATTTCATAAATTTAGAAAAAATCGAACATAACCCCTATCAGCCAAGAGTAGATTTTGATGAAAGCTCGCTCGAGGAGTTAAAGAACTCAATCATTGAACATGGTGTTATTCAACCGATAACTGTCCGAAAATCTATTTACGGTTTCGAAATTATATCGGGTGAAAGAAGATTCCGGGCTGCAAAATTGGCAGGACTCACTAAAATCCCGGCTTATGTTCTTCATGATATTACTGATGTTCAGATGCTTCAGTTAGCTTTGATCGAAAATCTACAGCGTGATAATCTTAACCCCATCGAAGTCGCAAATGGATACAGTAGATTAATCGAAGAATGCAAACTCACACAGGAAGAAGTAGCCCAAAAAGTCAGTAAAGATAGATCCACAATAACAAATTTTTTAAGACTGCTAAAGCTTCCCATTACTATTCAGGACAGCCTTCGTAACCGTGAAATATCTATGGGCCATGCTCGTGCTTTACTCGGTCTTAATGACACTGTCGAAATGATTCACTTATGGAAACAAATTATTGATAAGGACCTTTCTGTCAGAGCAGTTGAAAGTTTAGTCAAGGAAATCCAAAAAACAAAAAACAAAACCAAAGAATTAAAGCCATCCAGAGAACAAAACATTGATCGAGATATTAAGACAATCCTTGACAACACAGAGAACCGCTTACGCCACATTTTTGGAACCAAGGTAAAAATCCAACCAAAAAAAAACGACACAGGCTCGATTATTTTGGAATATTACAATCGGGATGATTTCGAACGAATAATTGAAATAATTAACCGTTTAGATAAATAATTCTAAATAATATCCGAAATTAATTCTAAATAATATCCGAAATATTATTAACTTTGATCTGAATTTTTAAATATTCCATAGGTTCGTCAAATGAAAACTTTATTGTATCTTTTAGTTATTTTTTTGACTGCTGAATCAATTTATTCAACCAATTACTATGTTTCTCCTCAGGGTAATGATAACAATCCCGGAACAAAACAATCTCCATTCAAAACAATACAAAAATCTGCCAATATTGTTTCATCTGGAGACACAGTTTTTGTCCTTGAAGGAAAATACGAAGAAACAATCAGATTAGTTAACTCAGGAACACCTGAAAAACCAATAGTGTTTTCAGGTAAACATAACCAAACTATAATTGACGGGTCAAGAATCAATCAAAAATATAACGGTTTGGTTCACATTGAAAAACTCAGCTGGATTGAATTTCATAATTTTCTTCTTATGAACTCATCAGATCAAGGTTTTTATATAGACAATTCATCGGACATTACTCTTAAAAATAACAAAACTTATAATACTTATTCATCTGGAATAGGTCTATGGGGTTGCACAAGCATACTGGTTGATTCAAATGAAGTTGAATTAGCATGTAATGGCGGACCACAGGAATGTATTTCAATTGCTAACTGCGAAAATTTTTTAGTTAGATACAATAAAGTACATAATGGCAACAATGGTGCTGCCGGTGGTGAGGGTATTGATGCAAAAGATGGCTCTCAAAATGGGATTATTCACAATAATACTGTTTTTAATCTTGCCCGACTCGGTATTTATGTTGATGCCTGGGATAAACACACAGCGAATATTCAGGTTTATAACAATATTGTTTACAACTGTCCCGAAGGGATAGTTTTAGCCTCCGAAATGGGTGGTATTCTCGAAAATGTCTGGATTTTTAATAATCTGATTTACAAAAACAAGTATCTTGGAATTAATGTTTCTTCAAATGGTGATGACACCAATATTATAGTTAGACCAATCAAGAACATATATATAATTAATAATACTTCTTGTTATAATGGTCAATCTTGGGGCGGTGGCATTGCAATTGGAAATCCTGATGCTGATAATATAATTGTAAGAAACAATATTTGTAGTTTTAACCAATCATTCCAAATCAGTTATGAAGGAAGAAGTTCAAAGGGCTTATTCTTTGATCACAATCTGGTTTATCCATTTTTGAACTATCCTGATGAAACAAGAGGCGAACAATTCGTTGAAGCAGATCCATTATTTATCGAACATTACTCCGATGATTACCGCTTGAGTCAAAATTCCCCGGCAATTGACAAAGGAAGCTCCGACCAAGCTCCACGATTTGATCTTTTAGGAAATAGAAGACCTATGGGAAAATCTTATGATATTGGAGCCTATGAATACTTCATCGAATCAACAGTTGATGATTATTTCATTTCCGATGTTTTAGTTACAATTTCACCAAATCCCTGTTCAGATTACTTAAATTTTCATATTAA
This sequence comes from Candidatus Kapaibacterium sp., assembly GCA_938038165.1. Classification (GTDB taxonomy): domain Bacteria; phylum Bacteroidota; class Ignavibacteria; order Kapaibacteriales; family UBA2268; genus CALHRB01. Next base: position 9,680 of record CALHRB010000041.1, read on the forward strand.
TAAAGAAAGAATAAATAAATTAAATAACATAAAGTTTGAAATATTCGATTTAATTGCTCAACCTCTCTTATCAAAAAATCTTGAAATTCTTAATTTCGTTGAAAATAATGGATACTATGAATTCAAAATCCCCGTGAGTCATCTAAAAAACGGATATTATTTTTATAGAATATCGCTATCAGATAATTTTATAACAGGAAAATTTATTGTTCTAAAATAAATATCTAAAACCCTGATTTTTTAATTGACTTCAAATTTTCTCTTATTCAATAAGTTAATTATTAATAATCTTTATGTGAAAGTAAATTAACATAAAAAACGTTAGATTTGTTTTTTTTTTTGATAAAGGAATTGAAAGGTGTTAGCATGAAATATATATTCAGGACAATAGTATTATTTCTTATCATTTTAAATATAACAACTGGTCAGACAAAGAAGAATGTAATATTTATGATTGCCGACGGTTGTGGAATAGCCCCTAAAACAGCTCTAAGACTTGCTTTAGGTCAGGGAGCTGATGATAGCAGACTTAGTTCTAACCTTAAATTTCAGATATTAGCTCAAGATAAATTAAAATATACTGCTACTATAACAAATCATTCGCTAAACAGTCTAATAACCGATTCCGCACCAGGTGCTTCTGTTTTTGCTTCAGGAAAGCAAGGAAAAATTGACAATGAATTTTTATCATTTGATCCTGTCTCGCTCGAACCTATTCCAACAATATTAGAAGAAGCAAAAAAGCAGGGCTATGCTGTAGGTTTGGTTTCAACGGCAAGAATAACCCACGCAACACCAGCGGCTTTTGCTTCTCATGTATGGTTTCGGGACCTTGAAGATTATATTGCCTGTCAATTAATTTCAAAAAGTCAAAAAGAATATGAAGAAATTTTCAATTCCTCCTCTAATAACGATTTTCGATATAAGCCTGAACGGGATTGGATTCTTCCATCACCAAAAATTGGTGTTGAAGTTGATGTTATGCTTGGTGGAGGTATTTCTAAATTTCTTCCAAATAATCAAAATAATCCAAATCTTATCATTAGGGATAAAAATGGCAAACCAATTATGAAAAATGGATCTGAAGCTCGATTCAACGGCGGTAGAAAAGATGATATTGATTTAGTTGAAATTGCAAAAAAACGTGGATTTGTTTATATTAATTCCCGGGATGCTCTTCTTGGTCTTGATTTATCAGTATTCAATGCAAATAATAACAAGAAACTTTTAGGGCTTTTTGATGCTTCACACATGCAATTTGAACAAGACAGGCAATTATTTTTCGATGAACAGCCTATGCTCGCCGAGATGGTTCAAATTGCAATAGAAGTATTAAAAAGAAAGAGTAACAAAGGTTTTTTTCTCATGGTTGAAAGCGGAAGGATAGATCATCTTGCTCATAATAATGTCGGTGGTGTAGATTTATCAGAAGACGGCAAAAATTTTGAAGTTGGATCTGATAAAAAACCAAGACTAAATTTCGGCTCTTATGCCTCTGGAAAAGATAGCCCTGATTATGTTTATGGCTCTGATTACATCCTGAAAGAAGTTCTTGCTTATGATTATGCGGTCGAGGAAGCAAGAAAATTTATGAATGAAAAAAAGAATGGCAACACTCTCATCATAGCAACTGCGGATCATGAAACCGGAGGAATTGCCGTTGTTGGTCTTTACGATAAAGAAAATAACAACACCCGCTCCTATGCTCATGAGCCTAAAATGGATAATTTGAATCTGGTTCCCAAAAACATTAAACGTGGAGATTCAGAGACAAATGGCTTCTTCCCGGATTATAAACTAGTTGACTTTCAGGGCTGGAAATGGCCTCAAGTTGCAAAAGATGGCAGAAGAATTGTTATTGCCTATGCTTCCAATCCTTTGACCAATGGAAATGGCACTTCGGTTGGCAGGTCTCCGGGAAACCACACAGCAATTGATTTGCTTGTTCTTGCTGATGATAACGTGGGCGGAAAATTTGCCTCAAAAATCACTGGTAGAGGTTTATTAGATAATACTGACCTAACTCCTATAGTAGAGGATTTTCTGGAAGTTAAAATACCTCTTTTACCAAGATTTAAAAAATAATCGGCTGGCATTCTGCATTCAATTTTATCAATTAGATTAAAACAAAATATTTACTGAAAGGTGTTTTAACTGAAAAATAAGACACTTTAACAAATCGCAATGTTTTTTGATAAAGATTAAACAAGAACAATTAGCAATGAAGTTTCTCAATTTACTTTTCAAAATATTCCAAAAGATTAGAAAGCTGTTTTTCGGTTAGAATTTTTCTTAAATCTTCAACCGTTGCTTTCTTTATCTTATCGACCGAACCAAATTCAATTAGAAGTTTTTGAGCGGTTGTCTTTCCTATTCCTTTTATTTCGGTAAGTTCAGTTTGCAAAGTTCGCTTTTCTCTTAGCTTTCTATGAAAGGAGATGGCAAATCTATGGGCTTCATCTCTGACTTGCTGAAGCAATTTTAAACTGCTTGATGTCCTTGGCAATTGAATGGGTTCTGATGAATTTGGAAAGAAAACTTCTTCCAATTTTTTAGCCAATCCGATAATATTGACCTTCTTATCTAACTTCAGATCTTTAAGAACATCAAGAGCAGATG
>CALHRB010000042.1 GCA_938038165.1 Candidatus Kapaibacterium sp.
TTTGTTTTAATGTTGATAAATATAAAAAAGCATCTTGGTTAATCCAGAGTGCATTAGAATTTTTTTCAGGCGAGGCAACAAGTTGTAATTTGTTGATTCTGTCATTCAAATCAAATTTTTTTTGATCATAACGAGGTTCAATATTAATCAATTTAGGAAATATCCAAATCTGAAAAAGGCTCAGAATTTCATCTTTCGAAGGATTTTTTTCAGAATGATAAATTCCACTACCAGCAGACATTATCTGGATTTCACCTTTTGCAAGAACCCCGCCCTTTCCTGTGCTGTCCCTGTGTTCCAATGAACCTTCCAATGGAATGGTTATTATTTCCATATTATCGTGTGGATGGGTATCAAAACCCATGTTTGGCAGTATTATATCATCGTTCAAAACTCTTAGTTTGCCGAAATTCATCCTTTCAGGATTGTAATATCGGTTAAAACTGAAAGAATAATATGTTTTGAGCCAACCATAGTCATAACTTCCTCTGGTTTCAGCTTTATATATTATTTTTTGCATAATTTTCCAAAAAAAATATTAAAAAACGGATATGTAGATTAAGCATTTTTATGAAGAAATCAAGACAGTTTTGTATTTAAGGAAAAATGTGGTAATTTTGAATATTCGGGGTGTAGCTCAGCCCGGCTAGAGCACTACGTTCGGGACGTAGGGGCCGGAGGTTCAAATCCTCTCACCCCGACCAAATCACTTGTTAAATTGTATTTCATATAATTTCTTATATATACCTCCATATTCAATTAATTCTTTATGGGAACCAATTTCTACAATTTTGCCTTTGTCAATCACAAAAATTTTGTCGCAATCAGAAATGGTTGAAAGGCGATGAGCAACGATTACTGCGGTTCTCGATCTCAAGGACTGGTTAATTGCTTCCTGAACGATCTTTTCTGATTCTGCATCAAGCGAAGAAGTAGCTTCATCGAAGACTAAGATATAAGGCTCTCGAAGAAGTGCGCGAGCAATAGCAATGCGTTGACGTTCGCCACCGGAGAGCATAATGCCTCTATCTCCAATTTTTGTATTGAAACCATTTGGCAGTTTCATAATAAAATCATAAGAATTTGAAATTTTTGCTACTTCTTTAATTTTTTCTTCACTGATGTCCTTCAGACCGAAAGTAATGTTATTTGCAATTGTGTCATTGAAGAGAATTGTTTCCTGAGATACAATACCAAAGAGAGACCTGTATTGCTGTAAATTCAGATACTTTATGTCTTTACCATCAATTAAAATTTTACCTTTAGTCGGGTCGTAAAACCTGATTAAAAGATCAAGTATTGTGGATTTTCCGCTCCCACTTTGCCCGACAATAGCAATTTTGCTCCCCTTTTCAATTTCAATATTTACCCCTTCGAGCACAAGATTAGTGTTATAGGCAAAACTAACATTATCAAAAACAATTTCATTATTAAATTTTGTAATTTTATTTGTACCCGAGATTACTATCTGGGGATAGTCAAAAATTTCGAATACTCTCCCGGTGGCTACCGCTCCTCTTTGAAATTGAGAAATATTATGCAAAATAGTAGAAATTGGGGACATAATTGCAAACAAAGATGCTAAAAAGAGCATTAATTCATCTCCGGGCAATTTTCCAGAAATCACCTTGGAACCGCCAACAAAAAAAACTACACTTAATGCAAGTATTGCGAAAATTTCATTGATTGATGGTATAAGACTTATTATCTTATTATATTTTACTGATGATCGAACATATCTTGATGTCTGCACAAGAAATTTTTCATTTATTTTTTCCTCAGCATTATAGCCTTTGATGATTCTTATTCCCGAAAGAGTTTCCTGCAGAACCGAGGTATAATCAGCCATAGCGGTTTGCATACGAGAGGCATATCTCCGTAAATATTTCATTCCGATTCTTATAAGAATAAGGCTGATGAAGCTAGTGCTGAAAGCTATCAGTGTTAATTCAGTTGAAACAGATAAAAGAAGAATCAGGAATAAAATAACCTGAATGCTCTCTCTGAGGAATCCATTAAAAACCGCAACAGTGGAACTGTTCAAGACTGCTACGTCATTTGTCAGGATTGACATAACATTTCCGCTTTGCCTTTTTACGAAAAATTCAATGGAGAGGGAAGTGATTTTTTTAAAAAGTTCATCTCGGATATGTTTTATAACGCCTTCTTCTAATTTAACACTTGCAATTGATGAGATATACTTGAAAAAATTCTTTAATAAAAAAACAACAATTATAAAGAAGCAGAGATTGACTATTGTTGAATACATATCCTTGGGGTTGAGAATTAAATCCCTGATGAATTGAAAAAATAAATTCTTCAATGACTCTAAAGGATTTGCGGCTTGAACAGATTCTCTGCCGGTCATCAAATTTGAACCGGTAATAATTTCGATTATTGGTTTAATGACAGTTATGGAAACAGCAGTAAAGAATGAAAATATTATATTAAACAATATAGCAACAAAAAGAAGACCTGTAAAAGGCTTAACGAAAATCGTTATGCGTTTCAAAAGTCTAAACTGGTCCGAAGCCTTAAAATTTTTATCCGTATGATCCAATGAATTTATGAATTCTGATTTATTGCCGAATATTTATTCGTTACTTATTATTTGTTTAACAAATAATTTTACGAACAATTAGCAAAATAAGTCATTTTGAGATTTTATCAAAAAACTAAGAATTGAGAATGATATGAAAAACAGAAATATTGACAAAAATATCACAGAAAAGTTGCTTAATGACTTAATCGAAGGAATTATGATAATCAAAGCTAATCCTTTGAGAATTATTTATACCAATGATTATATTGAACAAATTATAGGCTATAAATCCGATGAGCTTATTGGAAAAAACTCGAAAGAAATAAGTGAAATATTTTTCCCGGACGATAGAGATTTGCTACTGAAGAGGATTCAGGATAATATATCGAATAAACATGCTCCACAGAGGTATGAATTTAAGTGTATTGCAAAAGATGGCTCTTTAAGGTGGATTTATGCCTCTTCTAATTTCATTATTTACGAAAACGAGCCGGCAACTATGATGATTTTAGTTGATATCACGCAAAGAAAAGCAACTGAGGATTTGATTTATAATAAATTGAAAAAATTTAAAGAGATATCCGAAAATCAAGCGGATTGGGTTTGGGAGATTGACCAAAATTTGAGATTTACTTTTTCGAGTCTTGGAATTAAAGACATACTTGGTTATAATCCTGAAGAAATATTAGGGAATACACTATTTGACTTTATGACACAGGAGGAGGCTCCTGTCAGATACAAGGAATTTATGGAAAGCTTTCGTCAGGCTTCGACAATTCGTAATTTTGATAGTTACTGTATTGATGCTCACGGGAAAAAAGTCCTTATTGAAACGAATGCTGTTCCATACTTTAATACTGAAAATCAATTGATTGGATATAGAGGTATCAGCAGGGATATATCATCAAGGCAGAATTTGCTTATGGGACAAATGAGCTTGAATAAAAATAAAGTTCCAATCGAAAAGCAATATAAGGTTTTAATTGCTGAAGACCATAACTTAACTGCAAAGTTGCTAAAAGTAATGCTATTGAATTCAATGATTGTTGATGTTGTTGGAGTTGTATCAAATGGAATGGATTTGTTCGAAAAACTAATGGAACAGAAAGCAGAAATATTATTACTTGACCTTGTAATGCCGGAATTCGACGGAATTCACTCAATAGAAAAAATTGCTGAACAGTTTCCACGACTTAAAATGATTATTCTTTCGGCACACACAGAACCGTGGTTAATTCAAAAGGCACTAAGTTCCGGTGCTCTGGGGTATTTAACAAAATATGCTGATTCCGAAGAAGTGATTGAAGCAATCAAAACTGTTAGTCAAGGCAGGAATTATCTTTGCAAAACAACATTGAATTCAATTACTAACAATTTTATTACAAATCTTGCACCTGATAGCAAGTTTATGAAGGTAAACATAAGTAAAAGTCTGACTGTTCGGGAGCAAGAAATACTTGATTTAATAGCAAAGGAATACACAACCCCCGAAATTGCTAAAATGCTTGCTATCAGCACAAGAACAGCCGAAACTCACAGAAAAAACATACTGAAAAAACTCGGAACAAAAACCACAGCCGGCTTAATTAAAATTGCAATGGAAACTGGATTGCTGAAAATATGATTTATGACTTATTCAGCAAATCATTATATCGCTTTTCGGTGCGTTTTTCCCAGCCTTTTTTGTGATAGGCATAAGAAACAATTAAGGGCATAGCAATCGTGGCCTCGCTGAAAACCATTTGTTCATAAGTAGTTTCGACTTTACCCCATGAGCTTGCTTCTTTGAGTGTTGAACCGGAAAGTCCGCCATCCCGCTCGTCGGCAACGGTAATCTGAACGGCGTATTTGTGCATATTTGCTTCTACACCAAGGACATCACAGGAAACAACAACATCCTGAGTGAAATTTTTTGGAACACCGCCGCCAACCATAAAAATTCCAGTCTCGCCTGCTGCTATCTTTATTTTTGTTAGCTCAAGAAAATCTTTTGCCGAATCAATTGAGACAATTTCTCCCTTTGAATAATATTGATGGTGAACTAACCCAAAACCAGCGGAACAATCCGAAAATGCGGGGACAAAAACGGGAACTCCCTTCTCGTAAGCAGTCCTTATAACAGAATCTTTGCCAATGTTGTTTATTACAAGCCAGCGACCCATTTCCTGTATGAATTCACGCGAACTATAAGGGCGCGGTTCAAGGGAGTTTGCAATGTCGGCAACAGTCATATCGCAAACTCTTAGCTCCTCTTCGTCAATATAAGTATCATAAATTCTGTCAATCATTAATTCCCTTAATTCATTGTCATCAACAAATGGAGTGCCTTGGTAGTGCTTGAATCCAAGTGCTTCAAGAAAATCCTGATCAACTATGATGGCACCTGTGCTAACGATTGCATCAAGCATATTGTTTTCGATCATATCAATCACAATTTTTTTCAAACCTGCACTAAAAAGCGAACCAGCCAGAGTTAAAATGATGGAGCAGCTATCGTCCCTTAACATCATATCATAAATTTTAGATGCCCGATATAAATTTCTTGCCTGAAAAGCCGTTCTGCCCATAGCTTCGACAAGTTCAACCGTGTTCATCTTCTTTATGTCAATATGCTCAACTATTCTTTCAGGATTAAGATAATATTCTCTGTTTTGCATTTTTGTCCTTATATATTATAAAAAAACAAAATTATCCAATATTTAATGATTTGACAAATCATAATTGATATTCGTCTTTGAAATCGTTAATTTACATTTTTATTTACTAATGAGATTAAATGAAAAAATTCGCTCAGGTTTTATGTTTTATACTAATTTTCAACCCTTTATCCTCTCAACCAATTCTAAGAGTTGAAGATGCTGTAAAATTAGCTCTTAAAAATAATTTTTCTATTCAAATAAAGAAAAACGAAGCCGAAATTTCAAATAATAATTTCTCCTTGGGTAACTCAGGTTTTCTGCCAAGAATTGATTTGAGCGCTAACTATAACACAAGCGTTAATAATACTAATCTTGAGTTTTTCGATGGCAGAACTACCGAAAGAACAGGAGCCAAATCGGGTTCGATTAATACAGGTATGGCATTAAACTGGACTCTTTTCGATGGCTTTTCTATGTTTATTCACTATGAAAAATTATCTGAACTAAATGAACTTTCTAAATTATTACTTAAAGCCGAGATCGAATATGTTTTAACAAATCTTTATAAAATTTATTTCGGTATTGTAACCCAGAAATCTATTGTTATGCTTGCTGAAGAAAGTTTAAATATTTCTCGAGACCGTATGAATTTGATGAGATTAAAAGCAAGTGTGGGAGCAGCTTCGGAGCTTGAAGCGTTGCAATCAAATGTTGATTTTAATGAAGATTCATCAAATTATTTAAATCAGAAAGAAATATTAAAAAGCCTGAAAATTCAATTAAATAATATTTTAGCAAGAAATCCCGAAATTGAATTTGACGTTGAAGACACAATACTTCTGGAATCAGACATAATCCAAAATATAAAATTCGACGATATAACAAACAAAAACACTTTAATTAAAATATCAGAAAAAAACATCCTTTTGTCAGATTATGATTATAATCTTGTGAAATCTAATTTCTTGCCAACGATAAATTTTTATAGCAATCTTGGTTATCTTAATTCATATTCTGATGCAGGAATACTAAAATCCAACACCCAAACAGGATACAGCTTTGGATTAAACCTCTCATATAACCTATTTAACGGCTTCATAAATTCAAATGAGCTGGAAAATAAAAAAATCATTTCTATTAATAACCGACTAAATCATAAGCAGGTTATTGATAATATTCAGTCATCCTTTTTTGTTTATATGTCAAACTATAAAAATTATAAGGAGTTAATCAATTTAGAAGAAATCAATCTTGCTGTGGCTCAGCAAAACCTGAATATAGCTATGGAAAGATTGAATCAAGGCGTTTACACACCTCTTGAATTCAGGGAAGCTCAGCATAGGTTTTTTCAGGCAAACAATAGGCTTATTAATGCTAAATACCAGACAAAACTAATTGAAACTGAATTAATGAAAATTTCTGGTAAATTAATTTTGGATTATTAAATTTGTATCTAATTTATTATGTTACAATGTTTATCAGACCATAAATTCTATAAGGAAAAATGAAAGAATCAATGGAAAATAAACAAAAATATTTGGGTTTTTTATCTCTTTTTGAAAGATTCTTTCAGAATTCATCATCAAAAAATATTTTAGACAAATATTTGATAAAAACTTATGACAATTTAAGAGAACCTGTTTTTGTAATTGATAATAAAAAAAATATAATTTGGAAAAACAAAGCATTTCATTCCTTTTTCAAATCTTCTAATCTAGAAAAATGTTACCAGATTTGTGGCAATACAGATCAAACAACCTGCTATTGCTTGAGGTCTTTGATTTCAGGACAGATTGAGAACAATTTTATTCCAATTAATACAAATGACCTCAATAATAATACTTTTGCCGAAATGATAACTATTCCTTTACTCAATGATAGTTCCGATAGTGATAATGTAATTGTTATCATCAAAGATAAAAATAATTTTACTTTTTCCTCAAGGAATTTAATTCTCGAAAATAAAAACTCAGGAGAAAATGAGACCAGAGTAAAAGAAATTGAAAAAAATGATTATTTAAAAAATGAATATGACTTGCTAAAACACTTTTTAATAAATCTGAGTGGAGTTATTTATCGGCGAAATATGGATTCGAAAATTATATATATTGAAGGAGCTTTCCAGGCAATCACCGGATTCGATAAAAACGATTTTTTAAAGAATGAGATTGGTTGGAATGATTTCGTCAAGCCTGAAGATCGGCATAAATATCAAGCAAGCTATGAAAATATTAAGAAAAACCCCAATTCCGAAGTTATTATTGAATATAGAATTAAATGTCGGGACGGCTCTGAAAAATGGATTAGAGAAAAGATGATGAATGTATATAATTCAGAGAAGCAAGATAGATTTATTTATGGATTCCTCTATGATATTACTGAAAGAAAAGAAACAGAAGAAGAATTAAAAGCTTCAAAAGATGAATTAAGGAATCTCGCTCTTTATATAGAATCTTCCAGAGAGGAAGAAAAAAAGAGAATAGCAAAAGATATTCATGACGAACTTGGTCACGCCCTCACAGCCCTGAAACTCGAATTAATGTGGCTAATCAAAAAAAAATATTTACGTCAGGAAGTTCTTTACGAAAGAACCCGCAAGATGAACGAATTAATTGAATCAACAATACGTAAAGTTCGCACTATCTCGTCGGAACTCCGCCCTTCTGTTCTTGATCATTTCGGTATTGTTGCTGCTATTGAATGGCAGGCAGCCGAATTCCAGAAAAGATCGGCTATGAGGTGCAAAGTCGTTCTTCCCAATCAAGAATTAAATCTTGATGAAAAATATTCAACTGCAATATTCAGAATATTTCAGGAAATACTGACCAATATTGCCCGTCATTCAAAAGCAACAAGGGTTGATGTTCTTTTTGAAGTTGTTAATAACGAACTAAAACTAAGAGTTAGCGACAATGGCAAAGGAATCAAACAAGAAAATATCAACAGCAGAAAGTCGTTTGGACTTATTGGTATGTATGAACGTGCAACAGCTTTAGGCGGGAAAATCAGTATTTCCGGGGTTACCGGGATGGGGACAACTGTTACCCTTACGATACCTCTTAAATAAAAGGATTTACTTATGATAAAAGTCATAATTGTTGATGATCACTCAGTAGTAAGAAAAGGTTTGCGTCAGATTATTGAGGAAACCAATGACATTGTCGTTGCCGATGAAGCAAGTTCAGGTTATGAACTGCTCGAAAGAATCAGAGAAAAAAACTATGACGTTGTTCTGCTAGATATTTCTATGCCAGGCAAAGATGGACTCGATACTTTGAAAGAAATCAGAAATTTTAAACCAGATATTAAAGTGCTTATGTTCACTGTTTATCCCGAAGAACAATACGCTGTAAGAGTCCTAAAAGCTGGTGCTTACGGATACATAAACAAGGAAAGCGAACCCGACGAAATCATTGGTGCAATACGAAAAGTTTCTCAGGGAAGAAAATATGTTTCTCCCGAACTTGCAGAGCTTCTCGCTGCTAACATAGGCTCTTCTGCTGAAGCTGCCAAACACGAAATATTATCAGACAGAGAATTTCAAGTAATGTGTATGATTGCTTCGGGAAAAACCGTCAGAGAAATTGCCGAAGAGCTTGCATTAAGCATAAATACAATTAGTACTTATAGAATCAGAATTCTTGAAAAGATGAATATGAAAAGCAACGCTGAGCTTACTCATTATGCCATCAGGAATAATCTTGTCGAATAAATATTTTTTAATTTTTGGGAGAAAATGCTATGTTAAAACTTACTTACCTGAGCCATTCAAGCTTTCTTCTTAACGATGGTAATAATAAACTAATTATTGATCCATTTATTACCGGTAATCCAACTATGCCTTTGAAGTTAGAGGATTTAGATCCTCAGTTTATTGTTCTTACACATGCCCATGGGGATCACCTTGGAGATGCAGTAAAACTTGCAAAAAAGCACGAATCTCTTATCATAGCAGTAAACGAACTTGCTAATTATGTAGCCGAACAGGGATGTCAGGCACACAATATGCACATTGGCGGTGGCTGGAATTTTCCTTTCGGGAGATTGAAATTTACAATTGCACATCATGGTTCTTCCTCTCCCGATGGCAGATATATGGGTGAACCTGCCGGAGTTGTAATCAATATGGGCGGTAAAACCGTTTATCACACCGGGGACACAGGCTTGTTCCTTGATATGAAGTTAATTGGCGAACTCAACAAAATTGACATAATGTTGGCACCCATTGGCGACAATTTTACAATGGGTATTGATGATGCAGTGAAAGCTGTTGAGTTTGTTGATCCAAAACTCACAATTCCCATGCATTACAATACTTTTGGGGTTATTCAGGCAGATCCAGAAGAATTCAAACGAAAAGTTCAGAGCATTGGCAAAAATTGCAGAGTAATGCAATTCGGCGAAACAATTGAATTTTAAATTTTTTTATAATTGTCTCTTCGGTAAATAATTCTGAAAAAATATGAAAATTGAAGACATACATAAAATAGACTCACAAAATATGTATCAGGTGTTAAAAAATTTTCCTGACCAAATAAATGAAGCCGTTGAAATTGGAAAAGATGCTAAAATTCATTCAAAATCATTTAAACCTGATTCAATTATTATTCTCGGCATGGGTGGTTCGGCAATCGGCAGCGATTTACTTTCATCTTTTATTCAGTCAAGCCAAGAAACAAATGTCGTAAAATTCAAGGTAAACAGAAATTACAACATAAACCAGCTAATCGGCGATTCTGATCTGGTGATTGCAAGTTCATATTCAGGCAATACCGAAGAGACAATTTCAGCTTTTGAGCAATCAAGAAAACAAACAAACAATATATTGTGTATATCCACTGGTGGTATTCTTGGATCTCTCGCAGAAAAATACAACATGCCTTTAATCAAAATTCCTGCAGGCTATCAACCCCGTTGTGCTTTGGCTTATTCTTTTTTCCCATTGCTTTATGTTTTAATCAGATTAAATCTATTTTCAATAAGTACTGAAAAAATGATCGAAAATGCAATAGAAGAAACAATTGAAGAAATAAAAAAGCTTTCAGATTTATTTTCAAGACCTGATGATAACAATATTGCCTATGTAACCGCAAAAAAGATAGCAGGCACAATACCGATCATTTATTCATCAACCGAGAGATTAGATTCAGTCAATCTTCGCTGGCGAGATCAAATTAATGAAAATTCCAAAAATTTATGTTACGGTAGTTTGCTCCCCGAAATGAATCATAACGAAATTAATGCCTTCAGTCATCCTCAAGATTTAATTCAAAGGCTTTCAATCATTTATTTAAAGGACAAGGATGACCATCCAAGGATTTCAGAAAGATTTGCTGCACTTAGTGACATTATGGAAGGCAAAGTAAACATACAGTTTTCATTTTCTGGAAAAGGCAAAAACTTTCTGACAAGAATGTTCGAGTTAGTCTATCTGGGTGATTGGATAAGTTTTTATCTTGCAATTGAAAATAAAACTGACCCAACTCCAATTCCTGTAATAAATTACTTGAAGGAACGTCTTAGCAAATGATGTTTTTTTATTTGCAATTTAACTTAGCTTCAATGCAAATTTTTGGTCAGGGCTAAAAATTTTCGTATATTTGTAATTCATTTATTTAAAAATTATTAAGAAGTCATTATGGAAGGTAGAAAACGTTCGAGGAGAGCAAAATATATAACCCTCTACTCACCATTCCTGATGAAGGAAACAAAACACGAACTCATCGGCGAGCCAGTCGAAACTGATAAAGGTCGTCAACAGTGGGCAAGATGCACACGAAGTCATCACTCTCAACTTATCAATTTGGATGCAATCGAGGCCGAAACCGATAAATCCAAAGCCGTTATTCACATCTCTCGAGAAGATGCAAGAAAATACTCTCCAAGAGAAGAATATCAGATTGGTGATGTTATTTTCCACAGCATTTGGGACGATGTTGGTATTGTTAGAGCCAAAGAGGTAACAAGCACAGGCGGTAAATCCATTCTTGTGCAATTCGAAAAAAACAACGAAAAAAGATTAAT
>CALHRB010000043.1 GCA_938038165.1 Candidatus Kapaibacterium sp.
TAGAGAGTTCCTTTACTTTCAGTAATAGTTGGTTTTGGTGGTTTAGGATTAATTTTTATCGGAATAATCACTGAATCAATAAGATTATAGTTTGATAATGTTTGTTTTAGCTTAATTGAACCGGCATCAGGGGCTCCCCATTTAACTCTAATAATTCTTTCATTGCTTGACCCTAAAAGAGTGCCGCCAGAGACTTCCCAGTAGCTGATTGCATCCAGGTTAGAAGTAGTTTCATAAACATATTCCTGTTCCTGGCATACTTCAGTTTCGCCGATGTAAGAAAGCTCATCGAAAATTTTGACAGAAAGATCAACCGAATCTTTACAACCGGAGGGATTAGTTATAATTAATCGAACAATACCTGTTCCTCCTTTGCCATCAACACCCCATCTGACATTGCAGAATCGTGTGTTCGAAGGACCGGTAATTGTTCCACCAAAAGCTAACCATTTAATTAATACACCGGTTCCTTGAGCAGGCGCAGTGTAGGTTAAAGTTTTTCCTGCGTAAGCTATTGTATTACCAGTGAAACTTGCGGTGGGTGATTGAAATACATCAATTTCTATTTCAACCGAATCAATGCACCCCTCGGGGGAGGTTTGAATTAATTTAAGTTTACCTTTCCCAACTTTATTCCAGAGAACTTTGACTTTATCGTAGTTAGGTTTATTGATAACGGTGCCGCCAACTGCTTTCCATTCGTTGAAATATGCTGGATTGTCAATTGTCGAATAAACTTCGTAGCGGTCAGAGCAAACTCTTTTTGAACCGACTATGGTTTTTGGGGGCATTGGATTGATCTTGATACTCAAAACAACAGAGTCCTTACATCCGGCACTTGCTGTTTGAACCAGCTTTAATTGACCTGTTGCGGTGGTTCCCCATTTAACATAGACAGTGTCATTATCGTTATCGCCAACAATTGTTCCATTGGTAACTGACCATTTATTTGAAATTCCGGGTAGATCTTTGACGTAGTACATTTCATCTGATCTGGCGCATACTTCATTGGCACCCAGAATCTGAGGGTTAGGCAAAGCATAAATCGTTATATTTTTACCATTATCCTTATTGACAACAGAAGGATTAGAGCCAATTACTCTAATTCTGTAATTAGTGCTGTAAACTGTATTTCTGGGAATTCTTGCATTAACGTAACTTGATGTTGTTGCGGATAGAGTGCCTATGTTAATAGGATTTGCAAAAGAGCCATTCGTATCGGAAAGCTGAACTGTGAAAATATTACCAGTGTTAAAATTCCAGAAGGCTGTGAAATAAACCTGAACATAGTCATCAGCACAATATTCATTTGCAAGAGGATGTGTGAAGACTGAGGGTAGAATATTATTCTGACGATAGACGGTTAAACCTCCACCGCTGGTTGAAATCCACTTGTTGCCGCTGTAATCAACGTAAATACATTTTATTGAATTATTGGGCAAAGCTGAATTATCAATATTGAAAATAGTCCATGTGGTGTCAACGAATGAGCCGAATCCCATTGACATTGTCCCAAACCAAAGTAGATTCCCTTGCAGATATAATGATGTAACAAAGTTATCGGGTAGATCTGAATTGCCAACATTATAAACTGTAAAAGTTGTATCGTTGAAACGTGCTAAACCACCGCCATTAGTGCCAATCCATTTGATATGGCTTGAAGTAAATGCTATGGAAGAAACATTATTATTCGGTATATTGGAATTACCCATGTCATAAACTGTCCAGTTAGTTCCGTCAAATTTTGCTAAACCTGCATTTGTGCCAACCCACTTGTTGCCGTCATTGTCTAGTTTGACAAAATTTACGACATCGCTGGGAATATCTGAATTTAAAGTATTGTAAACAGTCCAAGTAGTTTTATCAAGTTTGGCTAATCCTCCATTTTCAGTGGCAATCCAGAGAACGTCATCACTATCAATAGATATATCATTGATTTTGTTTTCCGGAAGGCCAGAATTGTTCATATTATAAACAGTAAAGATTGTATCGTTATATTTTCCTAAGCCAAGTAGGGTGCCAACCCATTTGATATTTTTGCTATCGATAGCAATAGAGTAAACTTCATTGGAAGGGATAGCTGAATTTGACACATTAAACAAAGTCCATTGATTGCCAGTATATTTGTTTAGTCCTTTGTTTGTTGCAATCCATTTGGTACCGAATCTATCCTGAGCAATGCATCTGATTGTATTTGAATAGATACCTGAATGTGATGGATCATATTTATTCCAGGTAGTGCCATCAAATTTATTAAGGCTGTCTGCTGTTCCAATCCATTTTGTACGGGAGGCATCAACCACTATTGAATTAATTCTGTTATTTGATAGCATTGAATTCGAGGTATTGTAAACTGTCCAGTTTATTCCGTCACGGTGTGCTAATCCATTGACAGTCCCGAACCAAACTGTATTGTTATCGAAAGCAATACTTATAATTTCATTTGAGGGTAAAGCAGAATTGCCAGTGTTATAAACAGTCCAATTATTATCATCAAAATGAGCAACGCCTCCAATCTTTGTTCCAAACCATTTATCGCCATTGGATTCAATTCCTATACAAAGGATAAGCATATCGGGAATACCAGAGTTTAATGTATTGTAATTAACCCAAGTTGATCCGTTATACTTATAGACACCATGTGGAGTAGCAACCCAAATAATTGTATCCTGTGCTGCAACATCATTGATGATATTACTCAAAAAAGGTGTATTTCCCGTATTAAAAATAGTCCAGTTTGTGCCATTATATCTTGCTAAACCGTTATTAGTCCCAGCCCAAATGTGGTTTCTGGAGTCAACAGCGATGGAAGTAACGTTATTAGATGGTATATCAGAATTGCTGGTATGATAATTTACCCAGTTTGTTCCATCGAATCTGACAAGTCCCTTTTGTCGGGTTCCAATCCATTTGTAACCATTTGCATCAATTGCTATATCATTGATAAAGTTGTCGGGTAGATTAGAATTGGCTTTGTTGTAATAAAACCACGTATTATTGGATTTTTGTAATCTGGAAATACCACCAAATTCTGTTCCTAACCAAACATTATTTCCATCATCAGCTATTGCTGTAACAGCCCTGCCGTCGGTTAAGTTTAACCACGGAGGCATTTGTGAAAATAAATTTTCACTCGAAAAAATAAGTAAATATGAAATTACTAAATACCAAATTGGTTTTCTAACTAATTTCATCGAGTAACTCCTTAAAATTTAAACATTAATTATTATGCAATTTCAATAAACAAATATTATACCGAAATATAATTCATTGTAAATATTTATAAATGAAAGAGACGAAATAAAAGACTATCATTGTTTAACAACAGAAACTAAACAAAAAAAATCCTGTAAATTATTTTTGAATATAGCTATCTTTTTGCAGTTTTCTTATATAGTGGACCAATGCCCAACGGTCGGTTTCGCTTAATTTGTAATTTACAGGAAACATCAAATTTTGACCAGCACTAAGTATATGAAATATCCTTGCGTCTGAAATTGTGCGGGTAAATTCTCTTGTCAAATTAGCTGGGGCTGGGAATCCTTCTTCGCCTTCTTTGAGTTTAACCTTTGTAATAATCACTCCGTTGCCCTTTCCATCATAGTTATGACAGGGAACACAGAATGTTTCGAATCGATTCTTGCCTCTGGCAAGAACTCTTTCAGTAGGTTCGAGCGGGTTTTTATTTTCAAATTCAGCTTCTTCGTATTCAAGATCAGTCAGATGATATTTAGAACCAAATTTTGGCACCGTGTTTTCAATTGCACTTCTGAAGGATGAACTGTCAGCAAAAAAACTACTTTCTTTCTGGGGAGATGGTTTGATTTGATTATCCATATCTGCAATTATTTCAAATGGTTGAAACGCTCGATAAAATTTTATCACTCCAGTTTGAAGCATAATTGCTCCAATCAGGAGTAGTGAAGAAAATATCATTAATGACCATTTTAATATATTTTTATTCATAATTTTTATGGACGATAACTTTTTCATCATTAATAAATTCTTGAAGATTTTTTCTGAAGAAGTCATCAAGTAAAACTTCAGCATCAACTTTAAGAACTGATTTCCCCTGCAATATTAATTTTTTTATTTCTTTTTCAATTGCTGGTTCTTTTAATCTTGTTCTCGAAAGAAAAATAAAAGCGATTAGAATAGTCAAAATCGAAGAAAGGACCATGAATTCAAATGTTATTGGTATGGAAATCAATAAACTGAAGAAAGGTTTTCCGGATAGGTTCAATGGATAATCAGAGGCGGAAGTCCAAAACTGAAAAAGTAAAGCCAGGACAATTCCCGTCATTCCGGCAATCATTGCGATCAATGGCAAAAGTCTGCTTCGTTTGTCAATAAGAAAATTACTCTCAATATCTCCTGCCGAATAATATTCATGTTGCAAATTTCTTTTGGAAAAAATTTTATGATAAAAAAATTCAAAATCTTGGAAGTTATTGAAAACTATAAACAAAATTCTATTCATAATTTTTATGGGATGAGTTTGACTTAAGTAAATCATAAATTGAGAAAATCGGAAAAAACTTCAAAAAAAGCAAAAACAGAGTTATAAATAAGCCAAAACTACCAACCAGTATTGAAATTTCAGTCAAAGTTGGAAAATATGACTTCCAATTGGAACTAATAAAATCTATTGCAAGATTAGGAACAATGATCGAATACCTTTCGAGCCACATTCCTAAAAGGACAAGGATTGAAATGAACAAGGAAAAGCCGGTATTCCTTCGTATTTGTTTGAACCACAGGAGTTGAGGGCAAAAAACATTCATTGAAATCATTGACCAGAAAACAAATTTAAAATCACCCAGCAATCTATTGTTTAAAGATTGATTTTCGAATGGATTAGCTCCGTAAAAAACAAAAAAGAACTCTGTTAGGTAGGCATAAGCCAACATTAATCCCGAAACAAGCATTAACTTATTTACTTTTTCAATCACATCTATCGAAATGATATTTCCTATATTGAATAATTTTCTGCAAAGGATGAGCAACAAAATTAATGAGGCACATCCTGAGAAAATAGCACCCGCCACAAAATATGGCGGCATAATGGTTGTGTGCCAGCCAGGAACAATACTGACGGCAAAATCGTATGAAACTATGGAATGAACTGAAAGAACAAGAGGAGTAATTAAACCAGCGGCAACAAGATAAGTAGCCTTGAAATTTTTCCATTGCATTGAACTGCCAATCCAAAAATGGCTAAGAAAGTTGTAAATCCTTTGCAGGAAGGAAGATTTAACTTGTTTTGAGAGAATTGCAAGATCAGGTATTAAACCAATATACAAGAAGACAACAGATGCAATCAAATATATCAAAATTGCAAAAACGTCCCACATCAAAGGAGATTTGAAATTAGCCCAGACTCCGGATTGAATAGGAACAGGAAAAACCCAGAAAATCGTAAGCCAGGGTCTGCCGGTATGAAAAATAGGGTAAATAATTGCAGTAAACAATGCAAAAATTGTCATAGCTTCTGCTATTCTGTGAATTCCGGCTCTCCAATGCTGCCTCAATAAAAATAAAATTGCGGAAATAAGTGAACCAGCATGGCTGATGCCAATCCAGAATACAAAATTTGTTATGTCAAGAGCCCAGGGAACAGAATTGTTGATTCCCCATAATCTTAAACCTTTGCTTGTAGTTAAATAGACTCCGACAATAGCTAAAAAGGTTAAAGCAATGGAAATACTTAGTGTTATTTTAAAAAATACTGATGTTCCACTATTTAGATTGTTTGAGGCTTGTTTTGCCAAATAAATGAATTCATTTGATTTACCGATATTTCGCTTTTCTTCAGGCATTTTCTACTTTTGTTTTAACATTTTTAATATAAGCAACAGATGGCTTAGTATTAAGAAATTCCAATTTGTGATAAATATCTTTTTGTTTAATCAATTCTGAAATTTTAGATGATTTGTCGTTTAAATCTCCGAAGATAATAGCTTCTGTCGGACAAGCCTCCTGACATGCAGTCTGGAAATAAGAATCTGGAATAAACTTCATACCTTTGTTTTTTGTTTCAATTCTTGCGTGATTAATCCTTTGAATGCAGAAAGTGCATTTTTCAGTGACGCCTCTCATTCTAATTGTAATCGAAGGATTTAACATGTTTTCTAAAGGTTGACTAAGCTTTTCATAATAGTTTTCATAATTAAATTTTCTGACATTATAAGGACAATTCACCATACAGAACCTTGCCCCGATGCAGCGGTTATAAGTCATTTCATTTATACCTTCCGGGCTATGGCTTGTTGCCCCTACTGGACAGACGCTTTCACAAGGTGCATTTTCGCAGTGTTGGCATAACATAGGTTCAAAAAAACTAACATCTTCATTATCATTATCATATCTGTCAATTTTTATCCAATGCATAATTCTGCCTATTTCAATTTGGTCTTTTCCGACTATTGGAATATTATTTTCGAATTGACAGGAAAGCACACATGAATTGCATCCGATACATTTTGATATATCAATCAACATTCCCCACTTTTGCCCCTGATGTTCGTATCCGGGATAAATTGAATTGTTGTGTATTCTTGTTTTTTTTAAAACCTCAATGTTTAAGGTGAAATAACTTTGTGATTTTGCAAAATTTACCTTTTTACCTGTTTTTTCAATTTTGACCGGAATTGAGTTAAATGAAAATTCACTATCACTGAAATCTACCAGCTCAAAAGGATTTACACCGTAGGTCTCTTCTGTGCTTTGAATTTTCCTGCCAAACCCAGAAGATATTCCGATTATTCCATCTGCAATTCCATTTAGAATATAAACAGGCAATTCAATTTTATTTTCACCCGAATAGACACTTATAAAATCACCTTCATTTAGTTCATACTTTTGTGCTAATGATTTTGAAATATATCCGGCATTTTCCCATGTGATTTTGCTAATTGGGTCAGGCAATTCCAGCAGGAAAGGATTATTAGGCTCAAAATCATCATAGAAGCAGTATGACGGAAGGATTTGAAAATAAACATCTGATTTTGGAATTCGAAAATTATTTGAAAATTCAGTTGTTATATTATTTTTAAGCAGAATTTTTTTTTGTGTGTCGTTCTTTATTGAAAAATAACCATTTCTTAAAGCAGTGTCCCATTCTTTATTATTTTTAATTTGATCTTTATAAACATTTCTGATATAATCATAATAAGACTCAAAAATTTGACTGCTTGAATCAAAACTTTGATAAAATCCAATAAGAAATTCCTCCGAAGAAATTGAGTCCTGATTGAGTGGTCTAATTACAGGTTGAATAATTGAACGATAGAAATTAAAGAAAGAGACATCGCCCCATTTTTCCAAATAATGATCAGCAGGGAGTTTTAATCCGCATTTCAAATAAGTTTCATCGGGATAAAGAGAAAGCGATATTAAATCTTCGGATTTTATCTGTGATAACCATTTTTTTAAATTTCGGTTCCCGGAATAAAAAGGATTAGTCTCCAGAAAAATGACCGAACATCCGTTTCCAGTTTCAAAATCGCCAGACAAGATGCTTTTTTCCACTTCTGTGTAATCATTGCTGAATGGAATTACTTTTTCTGGATTAATAATTTTCTCCTGACCGATATTTTTTAATTCTTTGTTTATAGACATTATCAATTCTGTTAATTTTTCGGGTAAATTATCACCGGGAATCAGTACTGATTTTTCACCGAACTGGAATAACCTATCACTAATTTTATTAACAATGTCTGCATTTTTTGAGTTTAATCTTGTTTTTAAAAAATTAGCTTTTTTATCGGGGGTATTGATTAAATTGGTGTATAAACTGATCAACAAATCATAAAGCTCATACGGACTGACTGCATATCTTTCATCAGCAAAAATTCCAGTCAATGATTGATTCGATTCAATGCTTAATAGTTTTGAACCTGAATCTTTTTTATTAGCTAACTGCATGGTATAAATGGATGAAAGTTTATGAGAACCAATGATATCAGCATCAATGGTAACAACAAAATCAGCTTTCTCTAAATCAAAAACAAACTCAGAATCTATTCCAAAAAGATTTTTGTTAACATGTGAATGATGCGACCTGAAAGGAGAAAATCTTACAAAAAAAATATTTTTGTTTAACAATGAAATATTTTTGAT
>CALHRB010000044.1 GCA_938038165.1 Candidatus Kapaibacterium sp.
CTCTGAACAAGATAAAATTAGAGTTGAGCTTCCAAGGCTTTGTTGCATTGATTAACAGAGCATATATTTTCCTTTTCTTGATTTCGCTCAGTAGATTTAGCCAAACGTCATACCTGATGAAAACGCTGCAATCTGGTTTGAGTTTATCCAAAAGTAATTTTGCATTCTTTTTTGTATCAAAGGGTAAATAAATCATTGAGTCAGCGAACTGATATTTTTTCTGGTTCTCATAACCCGAAGGGGAAAAAAATGAAACTATAATGAATAAATCTGGATTAGTTTGCTTAATAGATTCAATAATAGATTTAGCTTGCTCAAATTCTCCCATTGAAGCTGAATGGAACCAAATTCTTTTTCTATCATAATTTATATTTGCTTCATTTAGAATAGTTTTCCAGCTTTTTTCTCTTTTTCGAATTTTTTTATTAAATAATGAAAAAAAAGGTAATAAAATTTTCGCCGGCAAAACGAAAATCAAGTTATAGAGAAAGTTAATCATTTAATTTTAATCAAGTAAAGAAGTAAATATGTCAATTACCCTTGAAATTAGCTTTTCTTTTCTCTAAGAAAGCAGTCGTTCCTTCCTTGAAATCTTCAGTTCCGCAAACTTCTCCGAATAGCTTTGATTCGTAACTCAAACCTTCCATAATTGAAAGATTTTGTGAAGCAAGGAGGCAATCAACAGCAGCTGATACAGCAATCGTTCCCTTCGCAAGGAAGGATTTGACGAATTCTTCTGTTTTCTGAAGAAGTTCATTCAAAGGAAAAACAGCATTGACAAGACCACATCTATAAGCTTCCTGAGCGTCAATAGGGTTACCTGCTATTATCATTTCCATCGCTTTGGATAATCCAACGATTCTTGGCAATCTTTGAGTGCCTCCATAACCGGGGATAATTCCAAGATTAACTTCGGGCTGACCAAATTTGGCATTTTCGGAGGCAAATCTTATATGACAAGCAAGAGTCAATTCGCAACCTCCCCCAAGTGCAAATCCATTAACTGCCGCAATCACGGGAATTTTAAGTTCTGAAAGTCTTTGCATAACAACTGACCCATATTCTGAAAATAGCTTGCCCGAGTATTTATCACAAGCGTTAAGTTCTTTGATATCAGCCCCTGCTGCAAAGGCTTTTTCGCCACTTCCAGTCAATATCAATGCTTTAATATCGGGCGAAAGTTGAACTTTTGTGATGACATCATTCAAGTCATCAAACATTTGCTTGTTTAAGGCATTTAATTTGTCTGGGCGATTAAGTGTTACAATTGCATAGTTTTCTTTTTTCTCAAAAATTAGTGTTTGATATTCCATAATTTTACCTCAAAATTATTAAAAACTTAAACTGCAATTTAAAAATTATCAGTACATTACGGATGGAAAAAATTTAATTTTAATTAGTATTTGCTTTGTATATATTTACACTCTTTGTTTTTTCGTTAATAGATATTTATTTGAAGAAAATTTAAAATTGATAGTAAAACGCTTAAAATATATAACGATATTTATTCTTTTATTTTCTCTTGCTTTTTTTAATGAGTCTGTTGAAGCAAAAACAACTCAGGCTAAGAAAAAAACAGTTAAAGTCAACAAATCAAAGAAATCAAGCTCTAAAAAATTAATAAAACTTGAAGAAAAGCTACTGACTGATACCATTTTAAGCAAAGGAATAAGGTATAAAAATTTACTAATTCCTGATCATAGAAGATATATCTCTGCTCACATCATTGAAGTTGATTTAACTTATAAAGATGTGGGTTTAGAAGTTTTAAAAGCCGGAAATCAAATAAATGAATTAAAAAAAATAAGGGAGATTATTGAGGATTATGATTTAAGTAGTAATAGAAGAATCCTTGCTGTTATAAATGCTAATTTCTGGCGGGCTTATTCTAATTATCCAATCGGACCGACAATAAAGAATGGCTATGTTATCGAAATGAAAACTCATAAACGCTGGTCTTCGTGCCTGTTTACTAAAGATAACAAGCCATATATAGATAATTTCTATATTGAAGGGACTGTAACGAAAAAAAATGGTTGGGTTTTCAATTTAATTAGTGTTAACAGAAGAAGAGACTCGCTTGGAGCAGTCCTTTATAATAAATTTGCCGGAGATTCCATTCCTTATGTCCCGATTAATAATTACAAAAAGGAATTTCAAAAAGCTCTCGATTTAGCGCGAAGTGACACTATTTTTCAGGATAGCTCAGATTTTGTTTTTGATTCACTTGCTTTTGCAAGGGAGTTTCAATCGAATAAAAGATTCGCAATGCTTGAGTATGGTTTGCCAAAATATACGCTTAAAATTTTAAGCGAAACAGCGGTAAATAAAGATATAATTTGTAAAGTAGTAAGTTTTGATACAGTTCCTGTTCATATTCCTGAAGATTGCTTTATCCTTTCATTTGGCAACGAAACACCACCATATTATTATCCACAAATTGGAGACACACTTTTAGTAAGGTTTGCGACAAATGTACATAACGACAAAATTTTTTATAATTCCATTGCCGGAACCCCGAGGATAGTTCGGCAGGGAAGAATATCTAATGAAGCTGTAGCAGAAGGGTCCCGCTCAAGAAGATTTATAAGGTATCCTTTGCCAAGGACAGCAATAGGATTTGATAAAACAAGAACAAAATTTTATTTGGTAGCTGTTAATGGAAACAATGGAAGAGAATCGGTATCAGGCGCTTCATTAGATAAGTTAGCCTACACAATGAAGCATATCGGATGCTATGATGCTATGAATTTAGATGGGGGAGGTTCTACCGCTATGTTTGTTAATGGAAGGAACGTTCTGAATAAATCAAATCCCGATTACTCAAGAAGAATCTCGGTAGCACTCGGGATTTCTATTAAGCCTTAAGCGGAGAATGCCTCCTAATATTAAAAATTGAAATTGAATCTTTTAAAATTTCTTCATAAAAGCTATTACCCGAATCATTACTTTTCAAAAAGACGCCGAATTTGACTATTGATGTGTCATTTCCAATTATTTTCATAGTAATTTTATTGGCATAATATGGTTATATCTGCCTCTTTACTTCTTTGAAAACAACAAATTCAAATTCAGAATTCTTATATCTTTCCAAGTCATTAATGAAATACCAATTAGCTCCATCATCATTGGAGTAATAGAATCGAAACCAATAATTGGTTATTGAAAAATCTCTAAATTATGAAATCAATATTTTTGATGAGCTACAGGAAATACTATTGAAAATTTAACTTTTTTTCGTCAAGTAATTATCAATCATAATAATTGAATAGTTTGAGTGTAATTCAGTTGAAAGCAATAATGAAATATTAATTTTAAACACATGATTTATAAATTTCACCTGTATGCAAAGGGTTGGCAAATATTATTTTTTAAAGAATGAATTAATCAATTTTGAGAATAAACTAAACATAATAACATTTAATTCTAAATATACAAAGAATAATATTGAATATTTTCAAGAAAGCTACAAATTTCTGTGATTTCTGTAAAATCAGGATAAAATAAGTTAGCTGAGAAAAATCAAGTTTTAGTCATAGATTAAAATTTTCTTTGTAACAAATGAATTTTGTCTGTATAATACAACAAAATATAAGCCATAAGACCAACCAGACACATCAACAGATAATATATCTTGATGATTTAAATTGTAATGCTCAAACATACATTGCCCCATTAATGAGAATATTTTTAAAGCATTCATTTTATGAAATTGATTAATCATTATCTCTCGACTTCTTGGATTGTATAATGCAGAATTAGATAAGGAAAAAGAAGAGTCTGAGACATTTGTCGTAATATTCTTTATCTTAATTAACTCAAAAACATCTCGAAATACTATAGTATTATAATCAGTAAACGTAAGTTCAGAAGCTGTAACCCAAAAAGTTTTATTATCACTTTTGATTATTGACCAGCTTTCACCAAAATCAGTGGTCAATATAACATTGTTTTGAGTTCCAACGCAAACTCTTGCGGTGTCTTTTGAAGCAGTTGAAAACCCAACACGACTAATTGGTTGAGTTGAAAACTTTAGATTCCAATTTTTGCCGCCATCCTCTGTTTTGTAAAACTGATATGCAAATTCACCTAATTCGGTATTTGTGTAATCTTTATAAGCTAAAATAGCCAGACCACTGTATAAACTTTTAAAATAATATCTAACTTGAGGATGCGGTTTGAATCTGTGGTATTGAAAGGTTATCAGATTACTTTTAATATTTCCAATGTTGTCAAATGCAATAAGTCTAA
>CALHRB010000045.1 GCA_938038165.1 Candidatus Kapaibacterium sp.
TCTTCAACAAGAACCTACAAATTGAAAAACTCGAAGAATCTGTCAATTTTCAAATCGAGTTGGTTAATCAAAGAAACAACGAAATATTTGAGTTAAACTTAAAACTCGACGAAAAACAATCCATAATCGATAAGCAGGAAGAACTTCTTAATCATTTGGCTTTACTTGCTGAAGAAAGAAACATTCTGTTGAATGAAAAGGAAAATTTAATCGTTGAAAGAAACAACCTAATCGAAGAAAAAGATAACTTCATAAATCAACAATCCTCGGTAATCAAGCGAATTGAAGAAAGTTTAGCTAACACAAAACTCGAATTAATCGAAAAACAAAACCTGTTATCTCAGCTTGAATTCGAACTCGAATTCCGGAATGAAATGATTCAGGATATGGATAAAGCAATTTATGAAAAAGAAGAACTTATCCATAACAGTTCAGGTTTAATTGCAGATTTTGAGGAAGAAATATCAAAACTAAACGAAGAAGTCCAAAAAAACAAAAAACTATTGGAATTTTATGAGCAAAAGATTGAAGATAGAGAAGAGATAATTAACAATCAAAAGTATGCTATTGATAGCAAAGAAGAAACTATTGCCGCCCAAAAAGAAAAGATTCAGCAATTTGAACTTAGAATTTTATCATTAGAAGACACTCTTGAAAACAACAACAGAGTATTAAATGAAACTCATCAAAGACTCAAAGAAAAAATTGATGAACTTTATGAAAAATCAATCAAAATAACTGAACTTGAACAACAAGTTTCCGAAAAAAGTCAGATCATCGAATTAAAAGATCAGATAATCCTGGAGAAAGAAAACCTAATCAATGACAAACTTAAAACTATCAAAGAAAAAGAAGAATTAATAACACAATATCAGGCTTTGATTAAGGAAAAAGATTTAACTATTGCCGATAAAGATTCAGAAATAAATGATTATATCAATAAAGATCAGATAAAAGATAAAATTATTGAAGAAAAGTTAGATATAATCAAATGGAAAGATTCTCTGATAAGCGAAAAAGAGGTTGCACTGAGAATTTCCGGGGAAACTATCAACCGACTCGACGAGCAAATCAAGGAACTTGACCAAAGCGTTTTCGAAAAAGTTCTTGCTCTTGCTGAAAAAGACCAAATAATAGCAAATAAAGATACAGCTATTCAGAATATCACAGCTCAAAGAGATTCAATCTACACTCAATTGAATAATTTGTTTGCCAGCCGTTCCTGGATGGTGGTCTATTACCTTCAAAAGCTTGATAAAATGCTACCATTCCTGAAATATCCTGTGATTTTTGCCTATCGCTTATTCGCCACCTATCCCTCAAATCTTTGGAAATCTTTGAAAAAATGGAAATCCCGCTCCAAAGCCAAACATATTGATGGCTCGAGCAAAAAATCAGATATTAAAGGTCAAGTAAATTCCGAAGCTCTAAGAATGATCGAAAATTTGGAACAAAATGTTTCAATACCAAAGTATGATGTCCTTTTCTTTGCTATAATTGACTGGGATTTTCGATACCAAAGACCTCAACATTTGGCTTCAGGTTTAGCTGCAAAGGGACATAGAGTCTTTTATATTTCCGTCCAACTTGGTCAGGAACCAACTAATGCCTATAGATTGATTGATACAAATGTAATTGAAGTCAAGTTGCCTTATAAAACCCAAACAGCTATTTACACGGAAGATATTGCTTCAAATCTTGATGGTTTAAAAGAAGCTATGAAAAAATTATATCAGGAACAATCAATCAAAGAAGCCATTGCCTTTGTTGAATTTCCTATGTGGCAACCACTCGTATCATATGTCTCTGATAAATTTAACGCAAAAGTTGTCTTTGATGCACTTGATGAATTTGCAGGTTTCTCTAACTTAAATCAAAAATTAAAAGATTATCAGGATAAATTGATTCATACATCTGATGTAATAATTGCTACAGCTAAGAAAATTTATAAAATGGTTAAAACAGAGACTAACAAAGTAAATATGTTACCAAATGCCACTGAGTTCAAACATTTTAATGTATTGCCCGAAAACGATACGCTCGAAGCAATACCCAATCCAATTATAGGTTACTACGGAGCTATCGCAGAATGGTTTGATTCAGAAGTAATTGAATTTGTGGCTGAGTCCCGTCCTGATTGGAATATTGTTCTTATTGGGCACACTTTTGGTTCTGATATCGAAAAACTCAAGAATATGAAAAATGTTCATTTCCTTGGCGAAAAGCCATACAAAGAACTACCAAAATTCCTTTACTGGTTTGATGTTTGTTTGATTCCATTTAAGCTTGTTGATTTGATTCTTTCGACTAATCCCGTTAAATTCTTTGAATATATCAGCAGCGGCAAACCCGTGGTGGCATCTGATTTGCCTGAATTACACCCTTATGCTGACCTTGTTTATTTATCACATAACAAGGAAGAGTTCCTGCATAATATCGAAAAAGCCCTTGTTGAAAAAGATGAAAAAATCATTCAAAAAAGGATTGAAACCGCAAGAAATAACGATTGGGATCATCGTGTTGCTAACCTTGAAAATTATACATTGGAAGCATTCCCAAAGGTTAGTATAATAATTATAAACAATAACAATGCACGAAATCTTGAATACTGCATCAAAAACATATTAGAAAACACTGCTTACCCCAATTTTGAAATTCTTATTGTTGATAATGCTTCGACAGATAATAGCCCTGATTATCTTATAGCCCTTGAGTCAAAATTAAATTTTATTCGAGTTATTTTTAATGATAAGAATTTAGGTTTCATCAAAGCCAACAATATTGGTATTAAAGAAGCTAATGGAGATTATCTTATTCTTCTCAGCCCCGAGGCAGTAGTTCCAAAAGGTTGGATAAATACTATGATGAAATATCTCAAAGATGATTCAATTGGAATGGTTGGACCGACAACAAATATTAAAGGAAATCAGTCAGCTATTAACATTACCTATAATTATTACGAGGAATACCTCGATTTTGCCGAAAAAATTCTTTACGATAATTTTTACTCTCACGGTGATATTAATGAACTTGGCCTTTTCTGCACAATGTTCAAAAAGGAAGTTGTTAATAAGGTTGGCTTAATACCGGACGAAAACGAAGAAACAGTTTATAACAAATTCGAAGAATACGATTACAGTATTAAGGTAAAAAACAGCGGTTTGCGATTGATTTGCTGCAAAGATTTATATGTTCACGTCGGAGCCGGCAGCCTGAGAGAGTTCCATCAGAAAGGACAAAAAAAAGTTGCCATAATAATCTTATCCTATAATCTACTTGATAAAACCACTAAACCCTGCATTGAAAGCATTTATAACGCACGTACTCATTGCGACTTTGATATACTTGTTGTGGACAATCTTTCAACTGATGGGACCCGAGATTATTTATTAAAAGCCAAAGATGAATATAAAAATCTCAGACTCTTATTTAATGACCAGAATCTTGGCTTTGCAGGTGGCAATAATGCTGGAATGAGAGCGATTCAAGCCGATTATTACATTTTGCTCAACAGCGATACAATTGTTACCGATTATTGGATTGACAAAATTGTTGATTTTATGGAAACCCATCCTGAAGTTGGAATGGCAGGACCTGTAACAAATTCAGCTGGTAACGAGCAAATGATTTATGTGAAATCAACAAGCGAAGAGGAAATACTTAGAGAGGGCTTGGAATGGGCTAATAAACATAGCAAAGATTACTTCTTCACAAACCTGCTTGGCTTTTATTGCGTTGCTATCAGAAAAGAAATACTCGATAATGTTGGCTATCTTGATGAAGCTTATGGCATCGGAATGTTCGAAGATGACGATTTTTCAATAAGAGTAATGAAGGCTGGCTATAAGCTTGCGGTTCTGGAAAATGTTTTTATTTACCACAAAGGCAGTGTTTCTTTCAGTTCTCTACTGACTGATGAATTCAGGAACAAGACATTTTTCAAAAATCTTAAATACTATGAGCAAAAGTTTAATATAAAATGGAAGTCAAAATTTAATACAGATACTTTTGTTGAGGTTATTCAGCATTATTTAAAAAACATAGATGACTCTAATGCTGACAGAATAAAGGAAAAAATTGCCAACAGACTCGAGATAATGAAAAATTTTGATTATGCTGGTAAAAATCTCGATAACATAATGCTCTGGCAACAATCATTACCGAAGGAGCAAAGATTTATCGAATAATGACGTTGATCTAATAACATATAAAAATTTAATTCGTCTAATTTAATTCACTAATTTTTATAAACAATAACAGAGGAATATATGGTTTCAAATTATTTGGTTGAAGCACCTCAGATTCTGAGATTCGGTCCTCACACAACTAATGCCGGCGTTGAATTTAATGTTCAGCAAAACGGTGATTCAGTTATGTGGTTCAAGGTTGCTAACGGCAAAGGCACAATCGTTGTCAAGTTTGACGAGGAAAGATTAAACGGTTATTTTGGAGGTGGGGATTTAATAACTTGTAGCATCCCGAAAAAATTCTTTGAATCTCCTGGTGAACATAAAATTTACCTTTTGGATACGGCAACCGGATTGACTTCCAATATTGTCATTTTTACAGTTAAGTAGAATTTTTAATCTAATTAATATATTATCTATAAATAATTTAGAAGTATTTTTTTTATGGAAACTATCACCGAATTTAATATTCCCAAAATAATAAATTTTGGACCGGTCAGCGTAAAAAGCGGTCAGGATTTTAATATCCAAACAAATGGAGAATCAGCTATTTGGATAAAAACGAACGGAAAAAATAATTCTTTAATTGTTAAATTTAATGAAAAAACTATAAAGCCATTCTGCAAAGATGACTTGATGACTTGTAATATACCAAAAGAATTTTATAAAGAACCAGGCGAACACAAAATTTATTTAAAAGATGAATCAACCGGTCTCACATCAAATATAGTTATTTTTACAGTAATTTAATAAAAATATGAAGGTATCTGTAACCGGGCTTGGCTATGTCGGGCTTCCTCTTGCTTGTGCTATAGCAAAAAAAACAAAAAATCTTGTTGTTGGATTTGATCTAAACGAAGAGAAAATTGATAAAATAAGGAACAGAGAATGCCCTATTGATGATTATCAGTGTGAGCAAGACCTCAAAGAAGTTGTTTTCGAAGTTTCATCAAATCCTGAAATTCTCGCTGATTCGGATATTTATATCGTTTGTGTTCCAACTCCTGTTCTTGATGATTATACACCAGATCTGGGACCTGTCCGAGGTGCCACCCTTACTATTTCAAAATACCTTAAAAAAGGCCACTCTGTTGTAATCGAATCAACAATAAATCCCGGAGTCTGCGATGAAGTAGTTAAACCTATATTAGAGGAAAATACTGCTTTGAAGGCAGGTGTTGATTTTGATATAGCTCATTGTCCCGAAAGAATCAATCCTGGCGATCCAAAATGGAATGTTTACAATATTCCAAGAAACATTGGTTCAACTAATCAGGATACAACAAAAAAACTTGCTGAATTTTACAAGTCGTTCATCTCTGCCGAGATTAACGAAATGCCTGATTTGAAAACGACTGAGGCTACC
Source organism: Candidatus Kapaibacterium sp. (assembly GCA_938038165.1). Lineage (GTDB taxonomy): Bacteria > Bacteroidota > Ignavibacteria > Kapaibacteriales > UBA2268 > CALHRB01. The sequence continues at coordinate 5,554 of CALHRB010000045.1, forward strand.
AAGATCATAGAAAATACATTCAGGGATATTAATATTGCTTTCGTAAATGAGTTAGCCCGGTCTTTTGATGTACTTGGTATTGATTTGATGACAGTCATCAAGGGAGCTTCCAACAAACCGTTTGCCTTTTTACCTCACTATCCAAGTTGTGGCGTTGGCGGTCATTGCATACCTGTCGATCCTTATTACCTGATTGAGAGAGCTAAACAAAGCGGTTTTGACCATAAATTTCTAAAACTCGCCAGAGAAATTAACAACTCAATGCCTTTCTATACTATAGAACTGTTAACTGATGCTTTGAACCTATATGAAAAGCCAATAAAGAACACCAGAATTGGCTTGCTTGGTTTATCATATAAAGCTAATGTTGGAGATCTGAGAGAAAGTCCATCTCTTAAAATTCAGGAAATATTGTTGCAAAAAGGAGCAGATTTGATTGTTTATGACCCATATTTTCCAGAGCTCAGTTCTGTTAAAACTCTCGACGAAGCTCTTCAACAGAGTTTTGCAATCATATTGGCAACCAATCACGACGAATTTAGATCAATTAATGCTGAGAAATTAATTAAGTCAGATGTTAACATTGTAATTGACGGGAAAAATTTTCTAAACAAGGCAGACATTCAAAAATCAGGAATTTATTACAAAGGAATAGGCTCATAATTTTTTTTTCTTAATTTTTATATTTATGGATAATAATACGATTTTAGAAAAATTAAAGATCGATAATGTCGAGTTCATAAATCTGCAGTTTTCTGATATGATGGGTATGTCGAAGAGCGTAACAATACCCACTTCAAAATTTCAGGATGTTCTCATTCATGGCTTATGGTTCGATGGTTCTTCCGTTGAAGGGTTCACAAGGATATTTGAAAGTGATATGCTTCTTAAACCAGATTTGGATACCTATGCACTCGTACCCTGGTATTCCAATGGGTCAGGCAACATAGCAAGGTTCATTTGCGATGTTTACACTCCTGACGGCAATCCATATGAGTCAGACCCCAGATACATATTGAAAAAGGTTATCGAAGAAGCTCGTTCGATGGGATTTGAATACTTCACCGGACCCGAACTCGAATTCTTTTTGTTCAGACGTGAAAACGGCAAGATTAAGACAGCCCAAAACAAGGTTATCGAACCTCACGATAGAGGGCAATACTTTGATTTGGTTATGGATCTTGGCTTTGAAGTAAGGCGTGAAATGATGAATGCCCTTATTAAAATGGGAATCGACGTTGAAGCAAGTCATCACGAAGTAGCGCCCGGACAACATGAAATTGATTTCAAATATGATAAGGCCATTGTAACTGCTGACAGAGTAATGACATTAAAATCAACATTGAAAGCAGTTGCAGAAAGCTATGGTCTTTATGCTACATTTATGCCCAAACCAATTGCAGGAATAAACGGTAGCGGTATGCATGTTCATCAGAGTTTATTTTCTCTTGATGGAAAAACAAACTTGTTCTTTAACAAAGATGATAAATATAAATTATCCGAAATAGCATATAATTTTTTAGCCGGGCAGATGCATCATATAAAAGCTATGGCTGCAATCCTTAACCCAACCGTAAATTCATATAAAAGATTAGTCCCCGGTTACGAAGCTTCAACATACATCTGCTGGGCACAAACGAATCGCTCTGCATTAATTCGCGTTCCAATGTATAGCTCTGGAAAGGACAAAGCAACCAGGCTCGAGATAAGATGCCCCGACCCAAGTGCCAATCCCTATTTAGCTTTTGCAGTCCTATTGAAGGCAGGTCTTGATGGTATAAAAAATAAAATGACTCCACCCCCACCCGTTGAGGAAGACGTTTACGAATTTAATTTTTCAGAATTAGAAGAAAGAAATATCGATTTCCTTCCCTATTCACTTTGGGATGCTGTTAACAAATTGAAAAAGAATGAACTTATACAATCAGCTTTAGGTTCAGATTTAACAAAAAAATATATAGCAGCAAAAGAGCAGGAATATGAGCATTTCAGGATATCAGTTACAGATTGGGAAATTAATAATTATTTAGAAAATATTTAAATTTCAGATGTTTTTATTAGGATTTTTTGATGCAATTTATTGATTTAAAAAGACAGTATGCCAGAATAGAAAACGAAATCCAGTCGGGATTCAGAAAGATTTGTGAGAACGCTCAGTTTATTATGGGAAGCGACATTTACCGATTAGAAGAAATGCTGGCAAATTATGTTGGCAGAAAATACTGTTTATCTTGTTCGTCAGGAACCGATGCTTTATTGATTCCATTAATGGCTTGGGGTGTTGGGCAGGGAGATGCAGTATTTACTACACCCTTTACCTTTATTGCCACTTCGGAAGTTGTAGTGCTTACTGGTGCTACTCCGGTTTTCGTAGATATTGACAAAAAGACTTTCAATATTTCACCGACAGAATTGGAAAATGTTATCGTGCAAACACTTAATGAAGGCAAATTAATTCCAAAAGCAATCATACCTGTTGATTTATTCGGATTAACTGCAGATTACGACGAAATAGTCAGAATTGCACAAAAATATAATTTATTAATTCTTGAGGATGCCGCACAAGGCTTTGGCGGAGTTTATAAAGGAAAAAGAGCCTGCAGCTTTGGTCAGGTTGCAGCTACTTCATTTTTCCCCGCAAAACCTTTGGGATGCTACGGTGACGGCGGAGCAATTTTCACGGATGACGATAATTTATTCGAGATTTTTAAATCAATCAGAATTCATGGGCAAGGCTCTGACAAATATGATAATATCAGAACAGGGATAAATGGACGACTTGATACACTCCAGGCAATAGTTATAATGGAAAAATTAAAAATCTTTGATGATGAATTGGAAAAACGAAACTATGTAGCAAAAAAATATAATGAATTATTAAAGGATAAGTTGGTCGTACCTTTTGTTCCAGAGAATTGTCTATCTTCTTGGGCACAATATTCCGTCCTTGCTGAAAGTGCTTGGCACCGCTCAGAATTGCAGCAAAAGTTAAAAGAAAATGATATACCAACAGCAATATATTATCCAATACCATTACATTTGCAGACCGCTTACAAAGAATTGGGCTATAAGTATGGAGATTTTCCTGCTTCAGAAGAAATTTCTTCAAGAATATTCAGTTTACCAATGCATCCATATTTGACTGACGAAGAGATTGAATTTATTTGTTCAAAAATAAACTAAAAATTAAGTATGCCGATTATAAAGTTGGTTAATTAGGAAAAGTATGAAAAATTTTGCAATATCTGGCGTTGGTGGATATATTGCTCCAAGACACTTGCAGGCAATAAAAGACACAGGAAACAGACTTGTTGCCGCTGTTGATATTCACGATTCTGTTGGAATACTTGACAGGTATTTTCCTGATGCAAGTTTCTTTACTGAGATTGAAAGGTTCGATCGCCATCTTGAAAAATTAAGAAAACATTATCCCGAGGACAAAATCGATTTTCTGTCAATATGTACCCCAAATCATCTTCACGATGCCCATATCAGACTTGCATTAAGGCTTCATGCAGATGCTATTTGCGAAAAGCCTTTAGTAATAAAACCATGGAACCTCGATGCTCTTGAAGAACTTGAGGAAGAAACTGGCAGAAAAGTATATAATATACTTCAACTTCGTGTCCACCCTGCTTTGATTGCTATAAGGGATAAATTCAAAAAGACCAACAAAAAACATGATGTAGTTCTAACTTATATCACATCTCGAGGACCTTGGTATAAATACTCATGGAAAGGAGATATTAATAAATCAGGCGGTATTGCAACAAATATCGGGATTCATTTTTTTGATTTTTTAATTTGGGTTTTTGGTCCGGTTCTTAATAGCGAAGTTCATCTATATGCCGATGACAAAATGGCTGGATTTATTGAACTTCAAAACGCTAACGTCCGTTGGTTTTTGTCAACCGACAGGTTCGACCTTCCTCAAGAAGCCTTAGACTCCAAACAAACTACATATAGATTAATCACGGTTGACGGAGAAGAAGTTGAATTTACAAAAGGCTTTACCGATCTCCATACTGTGGTTTATCAGGAAATCCTTGATGGAAAAGGTTTTGGTATTTCTGATGCCAGACCCTCAATAGAACTTGTTTATAAAATCAGAAATTCGAGTCTCGAAAATAAATTTGATTATTTACATCCTTTTCTACTAAATAAATAATAAATAGGACATTATGGGATATTTCAAACACGAGTCAGCTTACGTTGATGAAAATGTCGAAATTGGAGACGGTACTAAAATTTGGCATTTTTCTCATATTCAATCTGGAGCAAAAATTGGAAAAAATTGTGTTCTGGGGCAAAATGTTAATGTCGGGACCAACGTAAAAATTGGTAATTTTTGCAAAATTCAAAACAATGTATCCGTTTATGAAGGAGTCGAACTCGAGGATTATGTTTTTTGCGGTCCTTCAATGGTTTTCACTAATGTTATTGACCCAAGATGCAAATATCCTCAAGTTGGAAGCAAATTTTACCTAAAGACTTTAGTAAAAGAAGGTGCTTCTATTGGTGCAAATGCAACTATTGTTTGCGGTGTAATAATTGGAAAAGCTGCTTTTATCGGTGCTGGTTCCGTCGTAACCAAAGATGTCCCTGATTTTGCTTTGGTTGTTGGTGTTCCCGGAAAAATCGTTGGTTGGGTTAGTGAAGCTGGTAAAAGATTAAACTTTGATGAAAACAACACAGCGTATTGCGAAAAATCTGGTGTTACATATAAATTTGATGGTCAAAAGGTTATTGAACTTTCAAGAGATTGAAAATGCATTCACCTGAACTTATTGAATTTATCAACAAACATAAGTTTTTTTGGTGGTATGTCCCGAAAGATAAGCTCAATAATTTATCTCTTGAATCAATAGTCGAAGTAACTTTAAACTATGGAAAGCTGAAAGACATTTCGGCATTGTTTATAATATTAGGTGAAGAAAAGGTAGTGGATATATTTTTTGAAAAAATATCAAGACAGAGACACAATTTTTTTCCAAGAACCAAGCATTTTTTTGAACTTTATTTTAAGAGACATGTTCCAAAATATTCTGACAGATGATCAAAAAAAACTGCTTCCACTTTTAAAGCTGTTTAATAAAGAATTTTGCTTGGTTAGTGGAACAGCGATCGCTTTGTATTTAAGGTATCGCTATTCTATTGTTTTTGATTTATTTACAAATAAAAAGCTGAGAACCAGAGCAATTAAAAATGTCCTTAAAAGTAATAATTCCAAACCAGAACAAACTCTTTTTGAAGATTTTGAACAATTACATTTCATAATCAATAAAGTAAAGATAACTTTTTTTTCTTACCCGCTTAATTTTTACTGCGAAAACAATTTTGAGCACATTATTAAAATAGCCCATCTTTTAGATTTAGCAGCTTTGAAAGCTTTTGCTTTAGGGGGAAGAGCTAAATGGAAGGATTATGTTGATTTATACTTTTTATTAAAATATCATTATGCTTTAGATGAAATAATCAATAAAGCAAATGAAATGTTTGGAACTTTTTTTAGTGAAAAGTTATTCAGAGAGCAATTAACTTATTATAAGGATATAGATTATTCAGAAGAAGTTGTTTATTTCAATAAGGAAATCCCAGAATCAGAAATCAGGGATTTTTTAACTAGTATTGCAACAAATAAATTTACTAATTGAAGAATATGTTAAACGGAAAAACAGTAGCGGTTGTTGTACCAGCTTTCAACGAAGAAAAACAAATATCAATGGTCATTGATTCTATGCCTTTCTTTGTTGATAGAATCATAATTGTGAATGATAAATCAACAGACCGAACAGCTGAAGTAGTGATGGAATATATAGAGCGAGAAAAACAAGCGACGGTTCATATTGTAGAGGTAATGGGTGAAATAATCGAAACACGATATAATAGAGCTGATATAGTTGCACAAAAAATAAATGAAAAGGAAATCGATTTCTTTATTCCCTCAGAAATTGCAAATAAAAATCCCGAAAATGACAGAATCATTCTTATTAATATGCTTCAGAATGGTGGAGTTGGCGCTGCTATTGCAAGAGGTTATAAATGGTGCAAGGACTACGGGATTGATTGCACTGCCGTTATGGCTGGCGACGGTCAGATGGACCCTGCAGAGCTCGAAAGCATCTGCAAACCAGTTGTTGATGAGGGAATTGATTATGTTAAAGGCAATAGACTTATCCATCGCAGTGCTTTGCTTGTTATCCCAAAAATCCGTTTTCTTGGCAATTCCGTTTTATCAATTTTAACAAAAATAGCTTCTGGCTATTGGCATGTTTCCGATACTCAAACAGGATATACCGCTATATCAAAAAAGGCACTCAATGCTATCAGACTGCATAAGATTTATCCACGATACGGAATGCCTAATGACATTCTGGTGAAACTTAATATTGCCTTTTGCACACTGAGAGAAGTTGAAATCAAACCAGTTTATGATGTTGGTGAGCGGTCAAAAATGAAAATCTTCAAAGTTATACCAAAAATTTCTTGGCTGTTATTTAAATCTTTTTTCAAAAGGCTTTGGCTAAAATATCTTTTCCGTGATTTTCACCCTTTATTTTTACTCTATCATTTTTCATTTATTACTGGGATTATCTCGCTACCTTACGGATTTAAAATCCTCGAAAGATTATTCCAGGGAGCTTTAATCGCCGAAGGCACTTTACTGGCTTTTTTCTTTCTTTTCATAAGTAGTTTTCAATCTTTACTGTTTGCTATGTGGATGGATATTCAGGATAATGAAAGATTATATAAATAAAATCGCTCTTTCCATAGATGTTGAAGATTGGTACCACACACCTCTGGTTACCGGGGCTTCTTTCTCTAAATATAAAACCTTGGATGATTTTTTCTCTGACTGGAAAGGTAAATTTGATACTATTACCGAGCCAACACTAAAAATCCTCGAACTTTTGGAAAAATACAACATAACTGCTACTTTCTTTGTTGTTGCTAATGTTGTGCAAAATTATCCTTTGATTGTCGAAGCGCTAAAGAATTCTCCTCACGAAATTGCTTGCCATAGCCTTAATCATAATTCTTCAATTGATTCCAAAACCAAACAACCCCTTCAACCATTGGAAGAATGGACAAAGGAACTTATTCAAGCAAAAAATATTCTTGAATATACTTTTCAAAAGGAAATAATCGGTTATCGTGCTCCCGGTGCTTATTTTGGCAAATGGATGATTCCTGTGCTCGAGAAATTGGGCTTCAAATACGATTCTTCAATTGCTTATAACTCTCTTTACAACAAAACAGATGTCCAACTGACAAACATACCTTCGACCCCTTATAGATTAAATTCAAAAACGTTAGGACCGGATAACCCTGATTCCAATCTGATAGAATTGCCGTGGGCTAATATCAGATTTCTTGGCAAAAACATTCCTGCCGGAGGTGCTTACTTCTTTCGGCTTATGGGTTTCAATTTTTATAAATATGCAATTAGAAAAAATCTTGAGAATGGCGATACGATGTTTTATTTTCATCCGATTGACTGCACTGATGACGAAATACCATTGAGCAATTTTAAGAGCCGTCCTTTTTATTGGATTAACAAGGGAACAAAAACACTTCGGAAAATTGAAAAACTATTTAAATATTTTGATGGCAGATTTGCCCCTTGTTCAGAGATTTACGAAAAATATATTTTAAAACAGGATGTTCAGTTTAGTCAAATACGATAAGAATATTCATTTTTCAGCCTGGCAGGATTTCGTTCGCGATAACGGTCATTTGTATCACGATATAAGATGGCTTGACATAATTCATCTCTCTTATTGCTTTGAACCTCATTTTTATTTAATATACAAAGACAATGAATTGTTTGCCTTGGCACCTTTATTTAGAATAAAAAAAAATAGCCTGCTTTCTCTGCCTTTCATTTCATATGCCGGCTTTTGCTTCAAGAAAGATTCAGCCATCAATGAGTCAGATAATTTCATCGAAAAATTAATGCTTGAAACCGATTTTGGCTTTGATATTATTGAAACGAGGACAAAAAATGGCAGATTAATTGAAAACAGCTTGACTCCTGAAGATCCTAAAATATATGTTACTATGATAAAAAATTTAGATGGGGATATTGACTCAGTTTTCAAAAATTTTGACAAAAAACAAAGAAATATGATCAGAAAGTCGGAGCAAGAGCCTTTTGAGCTGGTGGATACCGACTTAAATACTTTTTATAAAATATATCTGAAAGCCACAAATGATTTGGGAACTCCAGGACATAAAAAGATTTTTTTTAAAAATATTATTGAGTCATTCGGGTATAGTGTCCGATTGAAATTATTGAAGCGGGAGAAATTGGATGTTGGAGTATTATTCGAAATTGATTATTTTCGTACTCGTTATGATATGTGGGCTTTCAGTTTAAAAGATTTTTTCCAATACAAACCAAATGTTTTTATGTATTGGGAAACCTTGAAAGATGCAATTGAAAAGAAAATCGAACTTTATGATTTTGGCAGAAGCACCACTGGTGGCGGGACTTATAATTTCAAGAAAAATTGGGGAGCCGAACCTTTCAGATTAGATTATATAAGGATTAAAAAAAATAATGATAGTTTAATCAAGGATAATCTTAAGCCAAGAGAAGGAGGGAAATTGCCAATTATTTGGTCAAAAACTCCTCATTTTATTACAAATAATATAGGTCCTATTATCAGAAAAAGAATAGTTTAGATTGTGGCTTCAGAGCAATTATATCGAAAAAGGATAAGATATATAAAAAAGCTTTTGAAGGAGAAATTACCCGAAGACAGTCAGTATTTTCTATTTGGGTCAAGGGCAAAAGGGATTAATTCTAAATTTTCTGATATTGATATTGGTGTTACTTCTGTTAGAGAACTTGATAATAAAATAATCGAAATTAAGGAATTAATTGAGGAATCGTTTGTTCCTTATGATATTGACATTATTGATTTTAAAAATGTATCAAAAAAATTCAAAGATGAAGCATTAAAAAATGATTATCCCTTGGAGTTGAAAATCAAACAATACGGAAAAGCTCCAAAAGGATTTTCAGATCTGGTTGGAGTTGATTTAATTGATCTTAAACAAAAAGTTGATAGTAAAATTATTGATGGTGTTTTAAATGGTCAAGCTCAAAAATTTGAATATACTACAGAGCTTTGTTAGAGACTTTTAAGACGGTATTTGCTTGACTATGAAGGATTGGTTGAAAACAGTCCAAAAAGTGTGAATAAAGCTTGTTATAATATTAATTTAATCAATGAAACAATATACTTGATGTTAATTGATATAATCAACGATAGAAATAAACTGATTCATATCTATCAGGAAAATGAGTTTAAGAAAATTACAAGGAAATTCAAAAAATATTCAGAAGTATTTTTGAAAATTTTGAAATTCTTAAGATGAAATTAACCAACAAAAATTAACTGTGAATAAAAGACCTAAAATATATGATTGCACAATAATAGAGCTGCCAAGAATAGCCGACAGTCGTGGCAATATAACACCCGTTTATAACAACTTTC
>CALHRB010000046.1 GCA_938038165.1 Candidatus Kapaibacterium sp.
GAAATATGGCAACTTTGAAACATAATCCTATGATGAGCAAAGCCAAACCAATTTTAAGATAAAGCTCAATTGCCTGTCCTGTTTGTATTTTGGATGAGATAATTGAAATGTCCAAACTACCGGTGGCACCATAAATCATAGCAATTCCATATACCAGAAAACCAGTTGAAAAGGCACCCAAAAGGAAGTATTTTATCGAAGCTTCGATTGATTTCTGATTTGTTCTGATAAAGCCGGCAAGTATATAAAAAGGAATTGACATCGTTTCAATTCCAATAAAAAGAATTAATAAATTATTAGAGTGAGCTATTAGTATCATTCCACAAATTGAAGCCACAATCAATGAATAATACTCTTTGTACTCTCCATACTCTCGTCTGAGGTAGTTCCGGGAAGCCAGAATTACCAAAATACCGGCTAAACAAAATAAAATGTCAAAATATGCCGAGAATCCTCCAAACAAAATCATATTTTTTGTAATTGTTGAACCCTGATCTAAGCTTTGAAGCGTATCAGCAGGAAGTATCAAAGTGTAAACTGCTGTAATACCAGTGATAATCAAAGCAATTAATGTAAGAACGAAAACAGTCGTTTTGTTTTTGGTTATTCCATCAAGTACCGGAATGAAAACCGAGAAAAAAAGTATCGAAATTAAAGGTGAAGCAAAAATATATTCCATTATCAAGTTCCAGAAATAATTAATTTTATTTTAATATTTTTTATTAATATTATCTAATCTATGGACATAAGGTTTTCCGCCAAATTTCTTTTCGTGTAGCTTGTTGACTAATGCTTTTGTAGAGCTCTCCGAGACATTAAGGAAAGTTCGTGGATAAACTCCTATCCAAACTATGAAAAGCACAACAGGAATAAGAGTTATCCATTCTCTTTTATTAATGTCTTTCAAATTAAGGTTATGTGGGTTTGAAATTGAGCCGAACATAACTTTTTGAAACATTGTCAAAAGATAAACAGCAGCAAATATTACACCCGTTGCAGCAAAAATTGTGTAAGTCCAGGAATTCAGGAAAGGTGATTTGAATGCTCCTAACAAAGTCAGATATTCGCCAACAAAGCCATTCAAACCGGGTAAGCCAACTGAAGCAAGCATGGCAATTGCAAAAAATACCGTAAATGCAGGCATGACCCTGGCAATCCCCCCAAACTCTTTTATTTCTCGGGTATGTCGCCTTTCATAAAGCATTCCAACACAAAGAAATAACATTCCTGTTGAAAGTCCATGATTGACCATTTGAATGATAGCTCCCTGAATCCCTTCGGAGGTCATTGAAAAAATCCCGAGGACTACGAAACCAAGGTGGCTGACTGAACTATAGGCAACAAGGCGTTTGACATCGCTTTGAACCATTGACATCCACGCACCATAGATTATCCCAATGACAGAAAGAAAAGCAATTAGGGGAGCATATTCAAATGAAGCAAGCGGGAAAAGCTCTAAATTGAATCTGATTAAACCATAAGTTCCCATTTTAAGTAAAACTCCGGCTAATATAACAGAACCGGGAGTTGGTGCTTCGGTGTGAGCGTCAGGTAGCCACGTGTGGAATGGGAATAAAGGTACCTTTATGCAAAATGACAATGCAAAAGCTAAAAACATCCATTTTTGTATATCAATAGGTATTTGATTATAATTAATAGCATCTTTGATGACTATGAAATTTGTTGTAAATCCTGAATCAATCTTTAATATATCGGTGCCAACATAAAAGCCAAGCCAAACGACAGCAACAAGCATAAACAAGGAGCCAACAACAGTGAAAAGGAAAAATTTAACTGTTGCATATAGTTTATCTTTTCCTCCCCAAATTCCTATTATGAAATACATAGGTATCAGGATTAATTCCCAAAATATATAGAACAGGAATAAATCAAGAGATACAAAAACACCGGTCATTGCAAATTGAAGCAGTAGAATCATAACATAATATTCTTTGTCTCTTTTGTCTATTGCTGAAAATGATGATAAAATCGTTATCGGTGAAATGAAAGTTGTCAACATAACAAGCAACATTGACATACCATCGAGACCTATCCTGAAACCAGCATCAAATTGAGGAATCCAAACGGCTTCGAAGTAGAGCTGAAACCCTGAGTTAGAAGAATCAAAACTCAAAAAGAGTAGAACGGAAATGATGAAAGTTGCTGTCGAAATTGCAAGAGCCGTTATTTTAATGGCAATTTTGTTTTTTTTATTGAAGAAAAGCAGTAATACCGACCCAAATAAAGGTAAAAACAAAACTAAGAATAAATACACCATAACCATCAAATTACATTTTTAAAATTCTAAATTAACTTGTAAAAATTATCAAAGCAATAATGGCAATGATTCCTGCCATCATTAAAAGAGCATAATTTTGAGCTATTCCGGTCTGGATTTTTCTAACATAATTACCAATATCTTTTGTTAAAGCTCCAAGACCATTAACAATACCATCTATAATTTTGATATCGAAAACCTGCCAGAAGAAACTTTGTATTGCAAGCATAAGGGGGTCAATTATAGCAGCAAAATAGAATTCGTCTAACTTATATTTATTGAACAATAGAGAGTAAGTCCTTTTTTTATTAGTTGCTAATTTTCGGGGAATAGACCATAATTCATCTTTTTTGTAAAAATTAGTGGCTAATCTTATTCCTAATAGGGCAACGCCAACAGAAATCAGCATTAAGAAATACTCTTCTATATGAATTTTATGAGCAATTTCAACATGAGTAGAGGACTTGTAGATTATATATTGTGCATTTTTGAAAACAGGCTCAAGCCAGTTTTCAAGCATATTTGGATGCGAACTGACCCAGAATCCCAAAGCGTATGGAATTCCAAGAAAACCGCCAATGGCGGACAAGACAGCTAAAATTTGCAGAGGAATTGTCATTGTTTTAGGAGCTTCGTGAGGATGAATATGATGGTGGTCAAATCGCTCCTTGCCATGGAATACAAGAGTTAATAACCTGAACATATAAAAAGCAGTAAATAGAGCAGCTACAACACCAATTAACCACAAAGTCCAATGACCCTTGCTGAAAGCATACCAGAGAATTTCATCCTTGGAAAAGAAGCCACTGAAAAAAGGTATGCCAGAAATTGCCAATGTAGCGATTAAAAAAGTTTTATATGTTGTGGGCATATAAGCTTTTAAATTGCCCATTCTTTTGATATTTTGCTCTTCGTGGAGACCGTGAATAACAGCTCCTGCACCCAAAAATAAAAGACCTTTAAAAAAAGCATGAGTCATCACGTGAAAAACGCCTGCCGAGAATGCTCCCACTCCAAGAGCAATAAACATAAAACCGAGCTGACTTACCGTTGAGTAAGCCAATACCTTTTTTATATCATTTTGAACAAGACCAATAGTAGCAGCAAAAAATGCAGTAAGGACACCCACAATCGCAACCACCGTCATACTCACGGGGGAGAGTGCAAAAAGAACTGAAGTCCTTGCTACTAAAAATACACCTGCTGTAACCATAGTCGCAGCATGAATCAATGCTGATACCGGAGTTGGTCCAGCCATAGCATCAGGAAGCCAAACTGCAAGAGGTATTTGTGCTGACTTCCCAGTGCAACCAAGGAATAGAAGTAAAGTAGTTGCTGTCATTATGCCTGTATTAAAATAGTTAGCATAAGAACCAGCTGCTAATGAGTTTACCGTCTGATACTCAAGGCTGTTAAAAGTTACGTAAATAATAAACATAGCTATAATGAAGCCGAAATCGCCGATTCGATTGACTATGAATGCCTTGTTTCCTGCATCACCTGTCCAGGTAATTCTTGTGCCTTCAAACTTTCTGTCATACCAAAATCCAATCAAAAGATAAGAACAAAGACCGACACCTTCCCAACCTAAAAAAGTAAGAAGAAAATTACTCGAGAGCACAAGGTTGAGCATCATAAAAATAAATAAATTGAGATATGCAAAAAAACGAGCAAAGCTTCTGTCATTATGCATATAACCAATGGAATATATATGAATAAGGAAGCCAACTCCGGTTACAATTAACGAAAAAAGCACAGAAAGATGATCAACCTGATAGGATATGTTCACACTGAAACTGCCGGCACTAATCCAAGTGTAAAGTGGGACTATAACTGGATCTTCAATGTGCTGGTTAAGAAGTGAATAAAAAATAATGCAGGAAAGGATAAAGGATATTCCTACAGCTGAACTTGCAATTGTTCCTATCAGAGTTTCATTCTTAAGTATTTTCCCAAACAATCCTGTTATCAAAAAGCCAGTTAATGGTATTAAAGGTATAAAAATTACCAAATCTAACATAAGCCAAAACTCTATCTTAAATTCTGATAAAAATCTAAACTTTAAAATTACAAAAGACTTTTTCACAAAACAACGAAAAAAGATAAAAGATATAAAATGATGGAAAATTTATTTCCATTTTAAAATATTTTTAGATTTTTTTAGTTAAAACTTTTTGAAATATTTTAAATAAATTTATGACTAAATTCATAACAATAGTTATAAATAATAATGAGTAAAGTTTTAATGAGCAATACTGAAACATTCGATCAACCTGAGGTTGGGGTGATTGATGGTATTGATTTAGTTGCAAAAGTAATTCTTTTCAATGATGACGTTCATTCTTTTGACGAGGTCATTGAACAGTTAATCAAAGCTATAAATTGCACTTATGAACGAGCAGAATCTCTTGCCTTTGAAGTTCATAACAAAGGGAAAGCCTGTGTTTATGATGGTGATTTGAATGAATGTCTTCGTGTTAGTGCTATTCTCGAGGAGATTGCTCTTCATACTCAGATTGAGTACTAAGCTCGCTAATATTATAATCAAATGAAATATTTATTCTCTCCCCACAACTACATATTACTTGAATACCTTTTATAATGTCTTCATCATCCTTTTTTATAAGCACTGTTGATCTGTGTTTATTTTGACCAGTAAGTTTCGAAGGATCATCCTGAATTTCAACTTTTTCTGAGGATTTCTCTAAGAATTCAAAAGGTATTAGTGAAGAATTAGAAGTGTATTTATGTGATTTTGTTTCGTATTTCAATTCAAGGTAATCTTTGAAATTCTTTTGTCTGTATTCCTCCTCGCCCGAAAAAATAAATTTATTGTCGTTTAAAAAATCTTGAAAATCAACTTTGTCATTATATTGTTTGGTAGTATCGAAAATTTTATGTAGGCTTTCTAATAATCTTTCCCTGTTGTTATCATCAAATTCTTCTTCAAGATTGTCGTTATCAATAATATACTTAAGACCATCAAATTTACTGAATTTGTTTTCTCTATCATTTAAGTCATCGTCAAAATTTACATTGGGAATGTGAATATTTTCAATTCCTTCATAAAAGACATATTCATCAGGATTTCTTGCTTTTTTTTTCATTCTTAAAATTGATTTACTAAAATGAATTTCAATATGAATTATCGTCAATTTGACTGAATTCCTTAAAATCTTGGATTGAAAATATGTAATTTAAATGTTTTTTAAGCCTTTTTTAGTATATTTGAGAGTTGTTAAATTTAATAATGAAGTATCAAAAATGAGAAAAAAAATTTCTATTTTAACTTTAAAATTAATCTGTGTATTATTGTCAAACTATAATTTGTTTGCACAACCATGGATAACACAGAATCATTTGAATGATCGGGTCAAATTCGAAATCATTCAGAATGATTTCAATAGCTACTGGTCTGATAAAATTCCAACAAAAGGGAAAGGTTGGAAGCAATTCAAAAGACTTGAATATTTTCTGGAACAAAGATTATTTCCTGATGGAAAAGTCCCGGATCTTGTAAAAATTATTGAAAATTATGAAAGACTTAATGAAAATTACAAAGCAGATTTGCCTCTTCAGAATAAAGCTGATTGGAAATCATTAGGTCCTAACAGAATGCCCCAAAAACATTCTCAGTTGGCACCATCCGGACTTGGAAGAATGAATTGTGTGGCTTTCGATCCTGTCAATCCAAACATAATTTGGGCTGGTGCCGCTTTTGGAGGAGTGTGGAAATCCAATAACGGAGGTGTTACGTGGCAAACTTTTCCATTCACTGAATTTCTTTCAATTGGCATTTCTGATATTGCTGTCGCACCTTCTAACCCGAACATTGTCTATGCTGCCACCGGTGATGCAAATGCAGCAGGTGTAATGGGACAGAATTTTGGCTTCAGCATTGGTGTTATTAAAACGACTAATGGGGGTAACACTTGGTCCCGCACTGGTCTTATCGCAAACCTAAACAATTTTGTTTTAATTAACAGGATATTAGTTAATCCAAGCAATCCTGATGTTGTTGTTGTAGCTTCAAATGCTGGGGTTTATGCTTCTACCAATGGCGGACAGAATTGGTCAATGTTAACAAATGAATATTGCAGAGACCTTGAATACAAACCCAACGATTTTACTACATTTTACGGAGCATTTATTACTCCTCCTAATACTTACACAATAAAAAAATTCAGCACAGCAACAAACACTTGGAATAAAGTTCTTGAATTTTCTGATGTTTCGAGGATTGCACTAACTGTTTCCAAAGCAAATCCTAATTATGTTTATGCTGTTGTATCTGCGATGGACGGCGGTTTTCATTCATTTTGGTTATCTACCAATAGTGGAAATAATTGGATTAATCCGTCCAATAGGTCAAATTCTCCAAACATATTAAGTTTTGAAGACGATGGTCTATCATCCGGTGGTCAGGGATTTTATGATTTATGTATTGCAGTTTCGAACAATAACATGAATGAAATTTTCGTAGGGGGAATAAATATTTGGAAAAGCACTGATGGTGGGGTTCAATGGAAACTTTTAACAAGTTGGAGGGACAACAAAATCAAGCCTTGGGTTCATGCCGATCATCATTTTCTGGGTTTTGATTATAATAATATACTTTTTTCATGCAACGATGGGGGTATTCAGTATTCAACAAACGTAGGTATTCACTGGATAGATATAAGCAATGGACTTGATGTATCGCAATTTTACAAGATAAATAGTTCTGCTACTAATCCAAATATTATAATCGGTGGGACACAAGATAATGGTACGCATATCTACAGCGATGCTGTCTGGAAAAATGTACAAGGTGGTGATGGAATGAGTTGCTTGATTGACTATTCAGATCCAAAATATATGTATGCTTCCCTCTATTTTGGTTTATTTACAAGGTCAACTAACGGAGGAATGTCCTTTGTAACGATGCTTGATTCAAACATTAGCAAAGAAAAAGGTGCCTGGGTCTCTCCCTTGGCAATTCATCCTACTGATCCAAAGATACTATTTGCAGGCTTGCAAAATATCTGGAAATCTACTGATAGAGGGCAGACCTGGAATAAAATCTCTAATTTTGTTGGAGGTAATTTCAGGACTTTAGCCGTTGCTCCATCCAATCCTAATGTAATATATGCCGGTGCCTTCAATCAAATGTTCAGAACAACAAACGGCGGTACTTCCTGGTCTGAAGTTTTCAGAGCACCTGTTGCAATCACTGGAATTGCTGTTGATCCACTTTCTCCAATGCGTTTCTGGTTGTCATTCTCTGGTTATAATCAAGATTATAAAGTTTATGAATTCGAAGGCAATCAACAAACAAATTTCGGAGACTCACTCCCTAATGTTCCGATTAATTGCATTATATATCAGAAAAATTCTCCGGGCAGATTGTTCGCCGGAACTGACATCGGAGTGTTTGTAAGAGATAATTTGAAGCCATATTGGGTTCCATTCAATGACGGTCTTCCAAATGTCATTGTTAATGATCTCGAAATTCCGACAAGTAGTGGTTATTTGAGGGCAGGAACTTATGGCAGAGGGTTATGGCAAACTAAAATTATTGATTGCAACGTCCCGGCACCGACAATTACACTTAAAGGAAGCAGATTTATTTGTGAGGGTGATTCAGTTTTAATTGAGTGCTCTGGTAATTACAATCAATATCGCTGGTCAACCGGTGAAACTTCAAAAAGCATATGGGTGAAATCAGCTGGGACATACTATGTATTTGTTACAGACAAAGATGGTTGTTCTGCTCGTTCAAACGATGTAACAATTGAAGTAAATCAAGCACCTGCAATCACATTAAAAGCTACTCCCTCCGACAATGCTTGTGAGGGGGATAATGTTGAAATTTCCGGTATTCAGATTATTTATACTGATATTAAATGGTCAACAGGGGAGACATCAAGAAGAATTACTGTTACCAAACCGGGCAGATATTCCGTAACTGCCACAACAAGTCAAAATTGCAGCAAAACCGCTTTTATTGATATTAAAATGAAACCTGCACCAGAAAAACCAACTATTACTCAATCCGATAATATTTTGATCTCAAGTGATGCTGTTGCTTATCAGTGGTACCTCGATGGTAATCCTATACCTCTTGCAAGAAGCAAGACCTATAAACCTCAAAAAGATGGGTATTATCAGGTTGAAATTACTAATCAAGAAAACTGTAAGAATATTTCAGACA
>CALHRB010000047.1 GCA_938038165.1 Candidatus Kapaibacterium sp.
ATGTTAAACCAGGTAATGTATTGTTCAGTATACCAATGATAGCAGGTCTTGGTGACATGCAATACAGCGAGATCTTAATTGAGGAATTCAAATGGTTTTTCAACGACAAATATGTTGAACATAACATTAAAACAAAAAATGGGATCTTTCAATTATCAGACTTATATTTTGAAAATGGCATTCCACGTTTGATTTCCGAAAAAGCAAAAAATTTACATTTGGAAATTCTCGAAAATCCTGCACGGGATTATGTTCGGCTAAATCTTAAATATTCTGGAGAGGTTAAATTATTTTCGTATAATTTATTGGGTTCATTTTTCAAAGATTTATCATCTTTAGCCCCTTATCATAAAAGCTTTGATAATGAATTTATAACTCTTAGCAGGCAGTATTTTGGATTTCAGGGTTTATATTTTATCAAATTGATAAGCCGAAATTCTTCCGTAACAAAATTACTGTTTTTGGAATAAATTAATTAATAAAGGAAACAACAACCCTTCTATTAGTTGCTCTGCCTTCTTCGGTATCGTTTGTTGCCTGTGGTATGGATGACCCATAGCCTATTAATGAAAACCTTTTGGGGGAAACGCCTTTTGAAACTATGTAATTTTTGACAGATTCAGCTCTTTTTTGGGATAATTGAATATTATAACTTTCACTTCCAATATTATCCGTATGACCCTCGATCTTAATTTTATATTTTGGATTTTCTTTGATTAATTTAGTTAGCCTATCGAGTTCAGGGTAAGATTCCTTCTTTAAAGTGTATTTATCGAAATCAAAGAATATATTATTAAGACTTACCTTTGTCTCTTGCTTTAAAATATCTTCAATTGGTAACAAGGTTATATTTTCAATTATTTCACTTTCCTTTTTTTCTTTGGTAAGATCAATGCTCTTCGAGAGGGGATAATAACCAGACTTTTCAGCATAAAATCCATAATTTTTGCCCAACGGTAAGATAATAATATACGAACCGTCAGATGGATCGCTATGAAGAACGCCGACATTTTTTCCGGTTGTTAAATCCTCCCATAAAATTTTACTGCTCAATGGATTGCCTTTGTTGTCAGTAACCTTGCCCTTTATGGTTAGAACTTTGTCGGGTTTGGCAAATTTTGGTAAAGAAATAGAGAATAAGTCCCATCCACCATAACCTATAGTTCTCCAATGACCTGCAAAAAAAGCACTATCTCCACCAACAGTGATTTTATAACCCCAATCATCAAGAATTGAATTGATTTCTTTACCAAGGTTAATCGGCTCACTCCATTCAGTCCAGGAATCCTCTTTGAGTCTATATGACTTGAATACATCTAACTTACCAAGTCCGGGGTGTCCTTCCGAACTAAAATAGAGTGTCCTACCATCAGGATGAAGATACGGCGATCTCTCAGAATATTGGGTATTGATAGTGGGACCAAGGTTGATTGGACCGACCCAACCGCTGTCAGTCTTCAAACAAACATAAATGTCCATATTCCCGTTTGAAGTTCCATGAAAAAGTGTTCCGAATGGCACATACTGACCAATACCTCCCGGTCTGTCCGAGGAAAAAAGCAAAGCTTTGCCGTCTGAAGTCAGATTCCCCCCTTCATCAGTATAGACAGTGTTAATAGGATAAGGAAGATGTTCCAGATTTCCCCAACCTTTTTCGGTCTTTGTTGCAGTATATATATCAAAATTACCAAAAGTGCCTTCGAACGTGCCCGATAGAAGCAAGGTGTTGCCGTCGGCAGTTATATTATCGATAGTTTCATCATTTCTCCCACTAATCGGTGGTCCGATATTTTTTGGTGATTGCCACACCCCATTTTCCAACTTTGAAACATAAATATCAGTTAAACCGTAGCTATCTTGCCTGTCTCTGGCAGAAAAATACAAATACTTCCCATCTGGGGTTGGATTTGGGTCCCATTCATCTTTTTCGGTATTTATCACTGTCCCTAAATTTCTCACAATAATTCCCTCTGTTTTCGCTGATAAAATGGAAATGATTTTATCAATTCTATTAGTCATGTCTGGAAATAGAGGCTTAAATTTATTAAAAATGAAGATTGCCGAATCCCAGTTACGTGTATTAATATAGTTGTCAGCTCTTCTTTGCAGGGCAACAAAGGCATTTTCGGATGGTGCTTTGTCCCTGATATATTCTTCATATAGATAATCAATGTCAAAACTGGGTGTCTGACTTAACATCTGTTCTTCATTCAAATAAATCTGATTATCAAAAAATTGAGCTCTATTTGGAAAAAGAGGCTTGCATTTGATTAGTATATCTCGGGCAACGGCAGACCTTCCAGATGAAATTTGACGATTAATAAGATAAATGACTACATTGAAAGCACTGTCACTTGGGGCATATGTTTTGATATAATTATCCCATTTTGGTAAAGTTTCCAACGTTAGCGGTTCTTTTAAAATTGACTGTGCAATATTTTCTTTTGTGTAAAAAGTTAAAAAAAAGAAAAATATTATAAAAATTCTAAGCATGTAATTCCCAAATTATTTCAAAAGTTAAATCGTTATTCTTTTCTTTATATTTTAATTGAACTTATCGCTAATACTTATGCTATCAAGTTTGAAAACCTTGTTATTAAAATCAAGAAGAAAAAAACTGGGTAAAATAAACATATCAATTTTTATTTTCATTCACTTTGTTTTTTTAGGTTTGTCTTTCGAAAGCTATTCTCAATTGAACCTTTCGAATAAGACAGTTCTGATGCCGGACAAAGCAATCAACAGATCCCAGCCGGTTTTGTCAAACCTTTTGATTGTTAGATTTAAGTATTCTGAAAAATTACCAAAAATCGGCGATTACTACAAAGAATTCAAAACTGTTGGAAGACTGTTATCCCCTGACAATTTTAAAAGTGATTCAAAAAAAGACAAACCATTAAGAAAATATTACGATTTTGAATTACTTCAAAAATCCGTAGATGAACTTTCAAGAAGTTTTATTTTCGAATATAAAGGAAATACCCCCCCTGAATTAAAAGCTTCAAAAATCCTAACTGACTGCTCTGAAATTGAAATTGCTGAGCCTTATTACCTTTATGAGCCTCAGGGGAAGTTTGTTCCTAATGATACATTAATTCCAAAACAGATGCTACTCGAAACCATTCAGGCTTTCGAAGGCTGGGATATATTCATCGGAGATACCTCCATAGTTATTGGAATCAGTGATACCGGAGTATTTCAAGAACACGAAGATTTGTTTCAAAATATTCATAAAAATTATAATGAAATACCAAATAACGGCATTGATGATGACTTAAATGGATATACAGATGATTTTGCAGGTGTAAATTTCTCTTGGCTTGATGACTCTACAAGCCCGGGAAGCACATTTAACAAAGAGGGACATGGAACATTAACTGTTGGAATATCAAGCGCAACAACGAACAATACAACAGGCTTAGCAGGAATTGGCTATAACTGCCGCTTTTTTCCGATGAAAGCCGGTATAAATGATACAAAATATATTTACTACGGTCTCCAATCGATAATATATGCTGGACAGAATAAAATTGACGTTCTTAACTGTAGTTGGGGCGGACCGTCTTACTCATGTTTTGCTCAATCAGCAGTTAATTTTGCTGTTGCAAACGATGTTGCTATTGTTGCTGCTGCAGGTAATCACGCCAATTACACTCCATTCTACCCCGCTGGATATAAGGGAGTTCTGGGCGTTGGAGTAACCGATGCTATGGATACGGTAATCGAAATGTCAGCCACCGGAGCACACGTTGATTTAATGGCACCCGGACAGGGAGCAGTAACAACGAATCAGTTGGTTGCCAACGACACAGTTACATCAATTTATCATATATCTTGCTGCACCTCTGCGGCTTCCCCCATAGTTGCTGGTGCTGTTGCTCTTGTAAGAGCAAGATACCCGGAACTGAATGCCTTACAAGCCCTAATTCATACCCGAATGTCGAATGATGATATAAGGAATTTAAACCAATCAAAATCTGAGCTTATTCCCGGGAGAATCAATCTCTTCAAAGCAATTACTAATAATCCTTTCGATAAGCCAGGATTAGAAATTATTAATTTCGCTTATTTATCTCTTAACGGTTCAAAATCAAGATTTTCTGTTAATGATACATGCAAAATTTACTTGAACATCAAAAACTATTTAGGTGTGGGAAATAATATTAAAGTTACACTGAGTAAAATTGAGGATTCCGGTAATTACATTGAATTAATTGACACCATCGCTCACATTGATTTATTTGAGACTAATCAGGTGTTGACACTGGATAATTTGACATTCAAAATTAATAATCCAACATTAAATTTAATGTTTTTCTCTCTGGATTTCGCAGGGGACAATAATTTTACTGACAGATTGCTTATTCCTATCATTCCCGGTTCCGATTATGCAACTTTCACAAATGGTCCTCTTATGTTATCAGTTGCTGATAATGGTAGGATTGGGTTTGCAGATTCACCCTTCAATCAGCGAGGGAATGGATTTGTTTATGAGAAGCATTGTAACACTCTTTTTGAAGGAAGTTTTTTTGCCACTGAATCACAGGGAAGAGTCATTAGTCAGGCACGAAATCAGAAAGGAAGACTTGAAAATGACTTTCTGAATGGAAAACCTTTTGCTGAGCCAGACTCAAAATTTGGTATATTCTGGGACGGATTGGCTGCAGATTCCGACAAGATAGGGCTAATGATAAGGAATTATGTTGAATTAGCCTCCAACGATACCCCTTGTGTCCGCTTTGAATTCAAATTAACTAATATCTCTGGGGATTCAATAAACGGACTATCAGCTGGATACTACTTTGATTGGGATTTGGGACCTGATGCTGACAGCAATACTATAAAACCTTTTCCTGAATCACTGCCTGTCTCGAGAAAAGGGAAAAATACTTCTTCAGCTCTGATTTACAGAGAGGGGAACTATCCATTCATAGGTTTAACCGTCAGTTCTGAAGAAAATGATGCAATAGCTCAAATGATTGCCTTGAAAAATGATGATCTATTTTATGATGGAATTATTTCGGACGAACAAAAGAGACTCTTCCTGAATAGCGGAACGGACCTGTTCAAAGAAACCATGGGTGAAATAAGTATGATCGCTGGAATGAAATTCCCATGGTCAATTCCTGCTGACTCATCTGTTAGCTTTTCAATTTTGATTTGCTCCGAAGACAACCTTTATAAATTAATTAATTATATGAAAAGATTCACTAATACTATCATCACAAAATATGACATTAATAATATTGACAATCAGAAAATAAATGCAAGTTATTATTCCGCATCAGATAAAATTTTAATAAAAGGACTTACAAGCTTAAATCTTGAAACAATTCTATTATTTGATATTTTAGGAAGACTTCAAACTAATATCGAGATTAACAATAGCCAAAATTCAGATTTTATTGAAATAAAAACGGATAATTTACCGTCTGGAAATTATTTTTTAAGCATCAAAGAAGGTAATATAATTAAATTTTTCCCAATTTTGATTTATAAATAACAAACAAAACGAGGTCCTAATGCAGTATAAAAATATAATTATAATTCTATTTTATGTTTTAATCAGTTTTGATGTCCATTCCGCTCAATCTGTTCAAGTTTTTATGAAAGGCAAGATAATTGACGAAATAACAGGCTCTCCGGTATCTGCTAATATTGAATTTAGAACACCAAACGGAAAAAAAATAAAAATTCAGTCGAATTCAATAACTGGAGCTTATGAACAAATATTCAATGCCGGCGATTCCGTGGAAGTAGTTTTTACAAATTGGGATATAGCCAGAAAGACAGAATCTTTTGTCATAGAAAATTATCAAAAATATACAGAAATCGAAAGGAATTTTTACGTAACCAAATTCACAGCTGGCGGAACAATCGTTGCAATGAATGCTTTTAATAAAAATGAAGCTGATATTTTGCCAACATTTGAGTCAAAGATGGAAGAAATCAACAAAATGCTTCTCTTCAACAGAAATGTTAAATTCGAGATATTAATATCGGCTAAAGACACTTAT
The DNA here is from genome assembly GCA_938038165.1 of Candidatus Kapaibacterium sp. Classification (GTDB taxonomy): domain Bacteria; phylum Bacteroidota; class Ignavibacteria; order Kapaibacteriales; family UBA2268; genus CALHRB01. The sequence continues at coordinate 6,018 of CALHRB010000047.1, forward strand.
AAGATTGAGCATAAAGTAATAAAAGAAAAGGTTGTTGACAAATCAAGGAAAAAAAAGAAAAATACAAAAGAAGAGTATGTGGAAATAGTGCAAGAAATTAAAAATTTTTCTGATAATGATCTAAGAAATCTTGTCAATAGCAGAGTTAATAACATCAAAAGCTTCCTGCAAAAAAGCGGTAAATTTCTCAACAGAATATCCGTTAAGGAAGATTATTCTCCTGGTCTATCATCTATTAAACACGACGGCAACTATTCATCGGACGTCAGTCTGAGGATTAATGTAGCTGAAATAAAAAATACTATGAATTAAAAAAAATTTACATTGGTTTAATTTTTTCTTATATTAAATTTTGAAATTAAACAATATAATTCATTGAAAGTTTGAGAATATGAAGAAAGACCATTCCCTTTTCAAATTCGATGAGAACATTAATAGTATCCTTGATTTAGTTTTTGCATTTCAAAAAAGCAGAGCATTAATTTCAGCTTTCGAACTAGATTTGTTCAATGTAATCGGCGAAAATTCAAAAACAGCAATGGACATTACATTCGAACTAAATACTGAAGAATTTGCCACAAGAAAATTTCTTGATGTTCTTGTCTCTTTGAATATATTGGTCAAATCAGGCGACAGATATTCGATTGATAAAAAATATATTAATATCATTACAAAAGGCAGTTCTCACTACATTGGCAACTTAAAATATTTCAATTTTTTTTGGGATTGTTGGACCAAATTAACCGACTCACTGAGAATGGGAAGTTCTGCTTTATTAAAAGAAGGTAGAAACCTAAGCGAATATCTCGAAGATGTTCTTTTTTCCTTTCAATGGAGAGCAACTAAACAAGCTAATACAATTATCAAAAATATTAATTTACACCACATCAACAAAGCATTAGATCTTGGTTGTGGCACCGGTGCTTATGCTATGGAGATACTCAAAGCAAAAGATAACATTGAAATGTATGCATTTGACCTGCCTGAAGTTATTGAAATAACCAAAAAATATTTAGATATAAAGGGATTTACCAATAAAATTACCCCACTTGCAGGTGATTTTTTCAATGATGATATTGGTAAGGAATACGATTTAATTATGGTCTCCAACGTTATGAGTCGTTTTTCTTTCTACCAAAATATTACTCTTTTAAGAAAAATTTACGATTCTTTAAATAAAGGGGGATTATTGGTAATTCAAGACTATTTAATTAATGATGATAGGGTCAGTCCCGAATTTCAGGCACTATATAATCTAAATCTATTAGTCTCAACACAGTCAGGAAATGTTTATACAGAAACTGATATGTGGATGATGCTCAAAGAATCCTGGTTCTCTAACTTTACAAGAATTGACACTGAATTTGGAACAAGTATTATTTTTGGTTTTAAATAGAAAGGTTTTATGAAAAAATTTATATTTAATGCATTTTTTTTCGTGCTGGTTGTTGTCTTTTTCAATGGTTGTCTGACTGTTGAACGCAAAGAATATAATGTTACCCTGACAGGAGCCAACTCGGGCAAAGCAGTAATAAAATATATTAATATTATCTCAACAAAGGATGAAGAACGTGATGTTTCGATGAAGGACTTTGCTGAATTGATTACTGATTATGTTGAGGGAAATAAATTAGAGAATGAATTCCCAAATGTCAAAAATATGAAAAAAAGACTCTTTGAAGAAAATGGTGTACTTTGTGGTGAATTAACTTTTGATTTTGACAGTCTATCCGTTATCAAAATTTTTAAATACGACAAAGATAGCCCATTTATGATGGTTAAAGACGGATTTAGCAATGAAACTTTAGATGATTATAATGGTGAGATGGTAAACGAAAGTTTTCCAGTAATTTTTTGGAATAAAAACACAAAAAATTTCAAATGGACAACCACAGTTTCGAGTGATGTTTCCAATGCAGTGAGCCTGTTGTCCGCTTATCAGAATTGGGAAAGAACAAACAAAAAGAAATAGAGCCTCATTTTTGTCTAACTATTTTTTGATAAAATCTAAAGAAATCGAATTTACGCAGTGTCTTGTGTTTTTATCGGTGAAGCCCTCACCGATAAAAACGTGACCCAGATGAGCACCGCAGTTGGCACAAATAATTTCAGTTCTCATTCCGTCAGGATCGGGAATACGTTTAACTGAGTTGGGTATTTCGTCGTCGAAACTGGGCCAGCCGCAACCTGAGTCAAATTTATCTTCGGAGCGGTAAAGTGGAGCATTGCATCTACGGCAAATATATGTCCCTTCTTCTTTATGATTGTAATATTTACCAGTGAAGGGATATTCAGTCCCTTTGTAGATAATTACTCTTTCTTCTTCGGGAGTTAATTTATTATATTTCATATTGTCCTTTATATTCAAATTTTCCTTAGAACAAGAAAACAAAATGCTAAAAATTAATATAAAAAAAATGTTTTTCTTCATAGTTATTTTGACTTTTAACATATTTAGATACGAATAGATAGTTTTGAATATTGGAGTTAAAAATTATAAGAAATGCTTATAAAAGATTATATTTAATAAATAAAACTTAATTAATCAAATTTAACCGATTTGTAACTTGTTTACAAAAAAACATTTCATATTTTTGTAATTTACGTTAGATATTATTCAGGAGTAAATTTGTGAGAAAAGAAATATTTATTCTTACCTTTATTTTGATTAGTACTCTTTTAATGCAAGGTTTTCAGTGTTCCTCGCCTGAAATGACTACTGCAAAATTAGCTATCCGCAATCAAGAATATGACAAAGCAAAACTAAATTTAGAAAAAGAATTGCAAAAAAATCCTCAGAATGCCGAAGCACGAATTATGCTTGCAGGAATTTATGAAATATATGGTGATTTAGCTTCGGCCTCTCGTGAACTTATTGCTGCCGATCCATACATAACAAAACCGGACGACAGGAACCTCGCCAACGTTAGAAAAAATGAAATCTGGGTCAAAGCATATAACAGTGGTATTGAAGCTTATAATAAATATTCACTGACTCAGGATAAAAAATATCTTGATACTGCTATTTATTACTTCAGAACAGGCACTATAATCAAACCTGAAATGCCTGATTTTTACCATTTTATCGGAAAAAGTTACGAAGCTATTGGTGATACTAACAAAGCCATTATTTCTTATAATGAATATATCAAATTACTTCAACCCGTTGTTGATATTTGTAAAGAGAAGAAAATCTATATCTCTGCTACAAGAGCTGAAGTCAATCAAGCCTTGGGGAAACCTGTTTCATTCAAGGTAAATATTTTTGGTAATAATGATTCCTCTCTGACCGAGACGTATAAATACAAAGAAAAGGATTTATTCGTCTTTTACGATATGAACAAATTAATGCAGTGGAATGTTTTCGGCATCAAATATAATCCCCCTGAAAATTGGCTCCCTCAGGAAAGGGAACTCGCAACACAACTTTACATCGAACCTTGGGGAGCTCTGGCTACGATAAATTTTGACAGAAAAAATTACGACAAAGCAATTGATTACCTAAAGGTAATTAACATCGTCGATCCAACAAATACCTCTGCAAATAGTTTCCTTGCATCAATTTACGAAATGCAAGGAAGAACAGACGAAGGAGTTAGGTATTTAAAAGAATTAGTGGAGAAAAATCCAGATAATATAATTTATAAAGCACAATTAGGAGACTTTTTGTTGAGACTTTCGAAGTACGACGAAGCTATTAAAATCTATCAGGATATAATTAATTCTGGTTTTGAAAATCCCGCTGATATCTATCGTAATTTGGGTGCCGCATACAAGAACAAAGTTGTTGAAATTCAGCAAAGGCAAATGAAGGACATCGACGCCGGCAAAATGAAGGATTATAATCCCGATGAGTACAATCCTTTCCTGAGAAAATCAGCCGAAAATTTTGAAAAAGCCAGATCTTTCATCAAATATTCTCGGGATTTTGAAATATTAGCAGAACTTGCAGAAATTTATTTCTTTTTGC
>CALHRB010000048.1 GCA_938038165.1 Candidatus Kapaibacterium sp.
ATCTGATATTGAAATTTTGATTGTCGATGATAATTCACCTGATGGCACAGCCGATTTAGTCTCAAAATTAATGGCTAATGATACCCGCCTGCATTTGATCAAACGACCTGGCAAAATGGGTTTGGGAACAGCTTATTGTGATGGTTTCAAATACGCTCTTGATAAAGGATTTGATTATATTTTTGAAATGGATGCCGATTTTTCTCACAACCCTGAGGACATCCCAAGATTTTTAGAAACAATCCATGACTATGACCTTGTTATTGGTTCAAGGTACGTTAGCGGTGTCAACGTTGTTAACTGGCCCCTCAAAAGATTAATTTTGAGCTATGGTGCTAATCTTTACACAAGAATCATTACCGGCATGCCTGTTCACGATGCTACTGGAGGTTTCAAATGTTTTCGCTCAGAAGCATTAAAAAAAATTGATTTAAATAAAATTAAATCAAACGGTTATGGTTTTCAAATCGAAATGAATTTTAGACTATGGAAATCTGGTGCAAGACTCAAAGAAATACCTATAATTTTTATTGATCGTCGCAGTGGTGTGTCCAAAATGAATAAAAAAATCATTTATGAAGCTATTTTTCTGGTCTGGAAATTAAAATTTTTAAGCATTTTCAGTAAGAACTTTTAATTCAAACTAACAATGGAACCACCTGATATTTCCATAATTATTGTTAATTATAACGTCAAGGATTTTCTTTACCAATGCTTAAAATCAATTTGTGAATCCTCACATTCATTAAAAATTGAAACAATAGTGATTGATAACAATTCCACTGATGGGTCCATTGATTTTCTTGAGCCTTTATTCCAAAATGTCAAATTTATCAAATTAAAAGAAAATATTGGTTTTGGAAATGCCAATAATATTGGTTTTAATCAGGCAAAAGGCAAATACTATTTGCTCTTAAACCCTGACACAGTAATTGGTGAAAAAACCATTCAAATTATGTTTGAATATATGGAAGATCATCCCGAAGTCGGAATTTCCGGTTGTAAAGTTTTGAATCCCGATGGCACTTTTCAATTATCATGCCGGAGAGGTTTTCCAACACCCTGGGCATCATTTTGTAAACTTTTCGGTTTACAAAAAATATTTCCTGAATCAAAACTTTTTGCTCAATACAATCAGACTTTCAGAAGTATAGATGAGACTTACTATATTGATTCCATAATGGGAGCTTTTATGTTTATTCGTAAGGAGGTTATAGAGCAAATCGGAGGCTTTGATGCAGATTACTTTATGTATGGCGAGGATATAGATTTATGCTATCGAAGTTTCAAAAAAGGGTGGAAAACTGCTTATGTTCATACCACATCAATATTTCATTATAAGGGAGAAAGCACAAAAAGAAGCTCTATTGACGAAATTAAGCATTTCTATGAAGCCATGGGTATTTTCGCAAGAAAGCATTATTCCAGATTTATCTGGTTTTATTTATTTCTAAAAATTGGTATTTATATTCGCTCTGCTCTTGCTTACTTAAATAAAAACATAAGACAAATTCTTATCATATTTTTGGATTTATTAGCTATAAACCTCAGTCTGATGTTGGCAACTAAAATCCGCTTCGGTGAGTTTCTGAATTTTCCTGATTATGCTTATCCCACTGTTTTTATAGTTATTAGTATTGTTCTGTTCGTATCTATGCTTTTAGTCGGTGAATACTTTGAGTCAAAACCAACCATTCGGAGAGCAATTTTTGGTTTAATGATAACTTTCTTTTTTCTATCATCCCTTACTTATTTTTTCAAAGAATATGCATTCAGCCGTGGAGTTTTATTAATGACAATTGGCTTTTCGGTAATGTCTTCTGTTTCATTCAGGATATTTTTTTCAATTTATGATAAAACAAAAGGAAAAGACTCTGAAAGAAGAATTGCAATTATAGGAATAAATCAACAGTCAGAAAACTTGATAAATTCATTACAAAACATTGAATCCCGTAATGCAAATATTGTCGGACTTATATCTGTCAATCCAGATGAAAAGATGAGTTCGTTTCAAATACCTGTTCTGGGAAATATTTCTTTTCTTGATAAAATAATCAAAGAATACAAAATCAAAGAAGTAATAATTACTGATCAGTCTATTTCAAATTCTGATTTAGTTAAAATTGCCTCGAATTTATCATTACCCACTACCCGATTTCACATAGCCAAAGAATATGAAGAACTGCTTGCCTCAAGAATTATAAACGAAGTTACTGGTAGCGATAGTGTTGTCCCTTTCCATCAGTACAAAAAGTTTAGAAATATTCTCATAAAAAGAATCTTCGATCTTTTCATTTCTTTTTTTCTTTTGTCTATTGGTTTTCCTATCGTATATTTGTTATTCGAAAAACCTGGAGAAACTTTTAGGAAATTATGGAAAGTATTTCTTGGCAAATTGTCCTTTGTTGGATTAAACAATGACTTTTTTTCTGTTGGTAAGCAAGGTTTGATTAGCCTTGTTCAGATTAGTAATCCCGAAAGGCTATCAGAGGAAACAAAAAATAATTTAGACAAATACTATCTTGAACATTATTCATTTTATCTTGATATTGAAATTATTTTAAAATTTATTACAAGGTTAAAATAGTGGCAACAAAAACATATCTCGATTTTGAAAAACCAATAATTGAGTTAGAACATAAAATTACCGAGCTCAAATTGATGAGTGACGTTGTTGATATAACCGAAGAAATTAATGAACTCGAAAAAAAAATTGATGAACTAAGATTAGAAATATATAAAAATTTGACAAGATGGCAAAGAGTCCAGATAGCAAGACACCCTGAAAGACCTCAAACAATGGATTATATCGAAAACGTTTTTGATGAATTTATTGAACTTCACGGGGATCGTTACTATCGTGATGATCCTGCAATAGTTGGTGGAATTGCACTATTCAACAAACAATCAATAGTAGTAATAGGACATCAAAAAGGCAGAAATACCAAATCCAATTTATACCGCAATTTTGGTATGGCTAATCCTGAAGGCTATAGAAAAGCTCATAGATTGATGCTTATGGCAGAAAAATTTAAAAAACCTGTTATTACCTTTCTCGACACTCCTGGTGCCTTTCCAGGTTTAGAAGCTGAGGAACACGGTCAAGCCGAAGCCATAGCAAAAAATTTGCTCCTTATGTCCAGACTTCGAGTACCCATTATAGTTGTTATCATTGGCGAGGGTGCCTCTGGAGGTGCAATCGGAATTGGTATTGGGGATAGAATCCTGATGCTCGAAAACGCCTGGTATTCCGTTATTTCTCCTGAATCCTGTTCAAGCATTCTTTGGCGTAGTTGGGATTTCAAAGAGCAAGCAGCCGAAGCACTTCAACTTACTGCTATTGATCTAAAAAAACAGGGCATAATTGATGAAATAATACCTGAACCAATCGGAGGCGCTCATAAAAACCATTCTGAAATGTTCAAAATACTTAAAGATACACTTTCGAAAGAACTCCAAAAATTAATCAATACTAATCCTGAAAAATTAGTCAAAAGAAGAAGAGAAAAATTTTACAAAATGGGTGTTTGGACCGAAAAATAATTCTTGTTGACATCAAAATGCTTGGTAATTTGTTAATAATTGATTTGTATCACCAAACACAAACCTGTTGCGAAAATTGAAATCAATTCTCTACATTTTCAAAGGAAAATATCCCTGGGATATAAGGGTTGATAAATTTGCAAAATCTTTCATTGATTCAGGCTTTCAGGTAGTTATTCTTAGCCGTTGGTTTCCTGATGCAACTGAAACCGAAATTTCTGACAATCTAATAATAAAGCGTGTTGGATTCCATCAGCCCGAATACTTTTCTCTTCCCATCTCCAATAATCCTGTCTGGAAAAATGAAATAAAAAAAACAATCATGATTTACAAGCCAGCTTTAATCATTGCTCGTGATATCATGCTTGCCGAAGCCGCCGCGGATATTGGTCATTCCTATAACCTTCCTGTCTTGATGGATATGGCTGAACACTACCCAGCTGCAATGCGTGAATGGAAAAAATATAATAAAACGTTAACTCGAAAAATTCTGGTTCATAAATTAAAAATTCCCGATCTTTTCGAACGAAACAGTCTAAGAAAGGTTGACGGCATTATTACTGTCTGTCAGGAGC
>CALHRB010000049.1 GCA_938038165.1 Candidatus Kapaibacterium sp.
ATTAAGTCCTGATTGATTGGCAATCCATGAACTTCAGTGATCCAATATCTATAGACAAAATAGATAATAATTGATACAGCAATTATGATGAATGAATAAAGGATTGTATTTCTGCTGACTTTGTTTTTTATAAACATAGTAATAATAAAAGCTGGAACTGCAACAAGAGCTAAATCTCTAACTGAAAAAGCCAGAATTAAAAATAAAATTGAGACCAGGAAATATATTGTTTTGTTTTCAAAAAATTTTAGGAAATAATTTAGACACCAGATAAATACTGCAAAAAAGCTGATATCGGTATAAAATGAATACGCGTGGAGAGTGAAAACAGGATTAAATCCGAGTAGAATTACTAAAAATAAGCAAAGAAATTTTTGATTAATAATTTTACATAAAAGAAAATAATAGCCTACTAACCCGATAAAAGCGAGGAAAACTATTGATATTCTAAGGACAGTATGCGAAAAACCAAAAATTTCCGATACACCAATTCCCCAAAAAAGATGACCAATTAAAGTCATAGATACCCAGCCCGTCAACCTGATTTCACTGGTTTCATTAAAAGTTTTGACTGATTTCGAAAAAGACCAATCGTCTCCAAATGGAAACTCGCCAATTGGATTGATTATCATTGCGGCAACAAGCCAGATAATAAGCAATAGAAATATATGAACAAGAGTTTGATGCCTTGAAAGATTTTCTGCCAATTTTTTTATCATGAATTGCAAGATGTAAAAAACAAATTTCTATTTACATTACTTCGTCATTTAAACTTAACAAAAAATTATTTTTTGATAGTCATGGTTTATTTTATTATTATCATATTTTCCTTTTCTCTTTTTTTTCAGGCTGAAATAGAAGCCAAAAATAGAGAACCGATTTTAGCTTATCTATCAGGAGGAGTTTGGCATTTCATTGATGATGAGGGAAACTTGCTTTTCGAATCGAACAAAATTGATGAAGTCCTTGGTTTCAGCGAGGGTCTAATAAGGGTATTAGTCAAAGATGAAAAAAAAATCCAGGTCAAATTTCTTGATTTAACTGGCAAAATAGTCCTTGAGCCTGATTTTGACTATGCGTATGATTTCAAAGATGGCATTGCAATGGTTTTTAACTTCACAGACAAAAGACAGACCGATAAAAAATTTGGATTTATTAATAAACAAGGGGACCTAATTATTCCTTGCAATCTGAACGATGCTAGCCAATTTAGTGAAGGATTGGCATATTTCTCAAGCGAAGAATATCATGGTTATATTGATATAACAGGAAAAATAAAAATCAATCTTGGTGAATATGCTGGTTTTGCTTTTAGTGAAGGCTTTGCTGCGGTGAACAACAACAAGTTTCAATTTGGTTTTATCAATAAAAATGGCGAATTAGTTATTGATTTTAAATTTGACGAAGTTGGAAATTTTAAAGAAGGCTTTGCTAAATTTAATCGAGATAATAAATTCGGATTTATTGATAAAACAGGTAACGAAAGAATTCCTGCAAATTTTGACATAGTCAGAAATTTTTCAGAAGGGCTTGCTTTTGTTGGACTCTACGACATTAACTTCAGAACTTACTGGGCTGCGATTGATACTAATGGAAAATATCTGACCAGACATATCTTTACCAGGGTTCAGGATTACAGCGAGGGATTGGCTGCCGTCAGGGATTCAACAGATTGGGGCTATATAAATAAAAATGGTGAATATGTAATCAATCAAAGGTATTTCTTTGCTGACTCATTCAAGGATGGTATTGCCTGGGCATCCGAAAAAAAAAGAAAAGAAGCTGGATTTATTGATAAAGAAGGTAATTTCATAATAAAAATACCTGAGTTCGATAGGGCTTTTGAACTCAGGTTCAACAGAAGAGTTTATTAAACAAAATCCTAATTAAGCGAAAGCTGTGGGAAATACATGCTTGACTGCAATTGAAATATTAAAGGATGAACGACGTAATTCATGTATGGTCTTAAAGGAAAAGAATCAACAATACTCACAGCTTCTTGTTCGGTGTTGGCGTTAATAGTAAGCCATGATTTTGATCTGTCTGAAGACAAGGCAAAATTACTCACTATTCCTTGTTGTAGTAATTTATTTATTACGTTTCGCTGCTCAGAAATCAAAGATATGTATTCTTCGGACATTGTCGAAATTAATTCTATGTCAAAAAAGTATTGATTCATATCATCTCCTTAAATTATACAAATAATCAGACGAATTTAGGAATAAATAAATTTTAATTTAGTTGTATTTTTATAATTTTGAATTTTATTCTTTGACGATGATATGATTTAAATAAACAAAGTAAATTATTTCGATTTGTAAGTTTATATATTACTATAATTTAATATAATTTTGTGGTTAAATAATTTTTTTTTGTAAATTTGCTATCTATTAAAATTTGATTTAAGTTTAATGAAAGAAATGAATAAAATTCTTGTAGTAGAGGATGAATTAACAAATTCAATCCTTCTCAAAAGGCTTCTTACCAAAGCTGGTTATTCAGTTGTAACAGCACATAATGGTTCTGATGCTTTAAAATTGTGCGAAAAAGAAAATTTTGATGCCATTCTCACTGATTGGATGATGCCTCAAATGGATGGGATTGAGTTAATAAGACGGGTACGCGAGAAGATTAATCCTATTCCCTTTATTGTAATGATCACTGCTCTGGTGTCCGAGGGGGCAAAAAACTATGCACTTGAGTCAGGAGCTGATGATTATATTGCAAAACCGATTGATATAGAAGAATTATTAACCCGAGTTAAAGACGGATTACAAAGAAAACAGCAATTGAGTCCGATATCAATAGATAAGATACCCGAAAGAGAGCATGACGTAGTTCCTCCCTTTATTGGAGTGGTAATAGCAACAAGTACCGGAGGACCACCAACACTTATTGAAATTTTCAGAAATATTCCTAACACTTTAAATGCAGCTTTTTATATTGTTCAGCACGGTCCACCATGGATGCTGGAGACTTTTACCCAGAGATTGCAAAGAGAAACTTCACTTAAAGTTCAATTAGGTAATCACGAAACAAAATCTGAACCTGGTAATATATACATAGCTCCAGGCGACAGGCATATGAGGATAGACCCAAAAAATTATTATATTACTCTTGATGAAGGACCAAAAGAAAACTTTGTCAGACCAGCGGCAGATCCACTTTTTAGAAGTGCAGCCGAAGCATTTGGCAGATTCTCGATCGGAGTTATTTTAACCGGGCTTGGCAGAGATGGAACCCAAGGAGCAAGTCAAATTTCATCTGTTCGTGGAACAATTCTGGTTCAAGATCCGGAAACAGCAGTAGCACCTTCGATGCCACGAACTCTAATGGAATCCTCGATTCCTCATAAGGTTTATCATTTAAATGAACTTGGCAAAGCAATCTCTGAAACAGTTATCAATTTAAATCACAAATTAGCAGAAAAACACAAAGTCTCGTAAGCTTAAATTTTTAAGTTGTGATGCTTACTGATCCTGCTTATAAGGGATGCTGAAGGCAAATGTTGAGCCTCGTCCGAGCGCACTTTTTACCCAGACTTTTCCATTATGAGCTTCTACCATTTTCTTGACAATCCAAAGCCCAAATCCGGACGAGTGTTCGCCGGCTGTTGGTCTTGCACTTAACCTTGCTCCACGCTGAAATGCTTTGTTAACATCATCTTCAGATAGGCCTAATCCATTATCACTAACTTCGACAGTTAATTCTCTGCTATTGGCTTTAGCAAGGACTCTGACCTTGCCTCCCTCATTGGAAAATTTAATTGCATTCGAAATTAGATTTTCAACAACTTCTTCAATTTTTTGGGAATCAATTTCAATTTCTGGAAGGTCTTCGGGAATTTCAGCTTTCATTGCTATCGATTTATTGCTTGCTGCAATCATATTTCTTTTGACAACATCATCTATGATGTATTTTATGTTTATAGGCTCTTTATTCAATTTAAGGGTGTTGGATTCCAGAGCTAAAACCTTTGTTACTTCCTGCGATAAAGAAACTATTTTTTTTGTAGTAACAAAGATATCATCCATAACTTCTTGTTGTTCTGTTGCTGTGAGGTCATAAGAGCGGAGCAATTCGACAAGGCTTTTGATAAGAGCTGCCGGGTTTTTGATATCGTGAATAATAATAGCAAACAAGTCATCTTTTTGTTTTTGCAATTCTTCAAGCTCTGACTTGCTTTTTGAGATTTTGTCCAGACTTTCTTTGAGTTCTTTGTTTTGTTTGTTGAGTTCATCAGCTCTGCTGCTGAGAGCATCTATCTGTTCTCTAAGAGATTTTAGCTCATCCTTGAGTTTTTCATTTTCAAGCGAGAGTTGTTTATATTCCTCCGCAGAAACAGAATCATTATTTTTTTCTGCCATTTTTTTAACTCCATTTATCTTTTTGTTAAACTTATTTTCGTTCGTTTTGGTATTATTCTTTAATCCTTTTTTTCTATTTTTTATGATAGCACTCGACACGATTAAAAAGATTAATAAGCTGGAAAGAGTTATCAAAACTACAGAATTGCTCAAAAAATTGAACGGGCTGCTATCCTCTGTTTGTGGAGTTGATATACTTGTTGCAAGCTTATTTTGATAATCCTTGATCTTCATCTGGAATTTTTCGGCAAGGGTATCATCAACAGTGATGTTGATTGCTAACTCATTTGTTTGCCAACTGTTTTGCGGTTCAAATGCTGAAATCTTTATGTTATAATGACCGGCTGGCAGTTTTTTGTAGCTTATTATATTTTTGTTAACAGTAAAAGTTGATGACTGAGTGTTATTTTGAATAGAGATTCTGAAGAGGAAAGGATTTCTCTCCTCATTTTGTATTTGAAGATGATAAAATAGTGTTATTGAATCTTGTTGAGAAATGACTATTGAATTTCTGAAATTATCAGGAATCGAAACAGAATTAATTCTGATATCGTCCAAAACCATTTCTCTGGCTTTGATTTCAAGATTAGGTGAAATGAATAATATAACCAAACAGATCAATGATTTGAAAAGTGTTGAAAATTTCATATTTGATTGTAGTATTATCATTCAAATTCAAAAGCCTTTTTTCTTAAAATTCTTGCTTGATTTCTTGGTTTAATTTTATTTTTTGTTATTAAATTTTTTAAAATCAAATAAATTGTATGAAAATCTTTAAACGGATGATGAGGTATCTTGTTTTCGTTGCAGAACTTAGCAAGATTTTTCTTAGCAAATATTAAGTCACAATATTGAGCCGGACAATAATCCGAGGCACCATCACCAATATAAACCAAAATAGCATCGGGTTCTGATTTTGTCAGAATTATATTTCTTTTGCAGGAGGCACTGAGACAATTACACGACTCAGAGGCATAGGTGAACTCAGGCAAAATTTCTCCGTTATTCTTGAAAACCATTCTATTACAAAAAAAACTTATGCCATATAAATCATATTTATCCAACACAGGCTTAATATATTCTTCATATCCATCACTAACAATAAACAAATCGAATTGATTTTCCTTGCAGAATTTATTGAAAATCAGAAAAGATTTGTCTATTTCAAATTTTACAGCATAATCAGATATTAACTCTTTACTTAATTCCGAACTTAAATTTTTGAAAACTACATTCCAATAATCGTCAATTTTAAGCTTCCCTTTAACAAGATTAGAGTGGTAAGGTTCAAAAACTCCATGATCTTTGAAAAGCTCATCGCCGATGTCTTTAATAGTTATTGTGCCATCGAAATCAATGAATATCTGTATTTTTCTTGTTTTTTTCAATTTGATAAATAATAATTTATTAATCTTTTCAAATTTATTGTATTTTTGTGAATTATTAATAAAATTCAAAGAACCAGTGAGTGATTTGTTTAAAAGAGTGATGGTTAGTGTGGTTGGTATTCCAATTGGAATTGGAATAATTTACATTGGAGGAATTGCTTTTACTGTTGCGCTGGCAATATTGTCCTCAATTGCATTATGGGAATATTATAGTCTGTTTTCACAAAAAAATTATCATCCTTACAAAATTTTAGGGATTGTTCTGAACAACATTGTAATTTTTGGTTTTTTTATCATATATTCTCAGAGTAAGTTTAAGTATGATTTTTTCTTGTTCATGTTTTTCATCCTTTGTTCAGTCATATTGACGTTATCTGTTGGAATAATTTCGAAGCGGGCAAATTCACTTATAAATTTTGCGGCAACATTGAGTGGTTTGATTTATGTTACATTTTCTTTTTTGACATTGAACTTTATCCGAGAATTTCATCTACTTTTTGATTGGATTCAGGGGAATTTTTTCGAGGTATATAGTAGAATTGGTCAAGCAGGCTTTTTCGTTGATATTGATTCATTATGGGCTGCTAAGCTAACGATAATAATGATAACAAGTATCTGGTTGAGTGATTCATTTGCCTATTTTGTAGGGATAAAATTTGGGAAGCACAAAATCCTACCATCGGTTTCTCCCAAAAAAAGCTGGGAAGGATTCTTTGGTGGTTTTGTGGGGGCAATCTCTGGTTTTACTTTTCTTGGTTATTATCTGCTTTCAAAGGTTCCTTTGATTCATTTTGTTATATTGGGTTTGATTGTTGCTGTTTTTGGCCAGTTGGGGGACTTCGCTGAATCTAAATTGAAGCGAGACTGTGGAATAAAGGACAGCTCAAAAATCCTTCCGGGTCATGGCGGTATTTTGGACAGATTTGATAGTTTATTGTTTATTTCGCCAATTATATTCATTTATCTAATACTTAACAGTTTTCTAAAATAAAAGAATGGCATATAGATTGCTTATAATAAATTAATTAGTATTAAATGGAGCAATCTATGAATAATAATATAAAAGCAGGTATAGTTGCTTTGTCAACTATAGGTTTTATTCTTCTGAATAAGACAACAAGAGAATTTGTCACAGGATTGGTTAAAAATTGCAAATTGCTGAAAAAAGTGAATGACGACAGGAAATTTAAGCCTGAACAAATAAGTTTTTGTTGATGAAAACTTTAAAAAACATATTACTTATTCTTTCAGCAATTTCGCTTAACGCCCTTTTTTTTGTGGGATGTCAGTCAACAAGCAAAACAATCAAGCAGGACAGCAAATTCGAAGAAGGGAGCTATATCTCAAAAGAATTAATTAAAGAAGCTGAAAAATATATAGGCACACCGTATTGCTATGGTGGCAGCACAAGTAAATGCTTTGATTGTTCTGGTTTTGTCAATCTTGTATTCAATCAATTCGGCATAATACTTCCGAGAACAGCCAGCGATTTATATGATTTTGCCAAAAAAGTTAGTTTATCCGAGGCAAAAGAAGGTGATTTGGTTTTTTTTAGAGATAAGAACAAAATTAACCACGTAGGAATATATATTACTCGAGGTGAATTCATACATTCATCAAGTTCGAAGGGTGTTACCAAAAATTCACTAAGTGAAAATTATTACTCAACAAGATTTATTGGAGCTGGACGAGTAATTTCTATTCAACCTTAAAATTTCTCTGCCTTAGGATTTCAAAAAGGACGATTCCAGTTGCAACCGAAGCATTCAAAGAGGAAATTTTTCCTAATAAAGGGATTTTTAAGAGAACATCGCAATGTTTTTTTGTGCTTTCTCTTAAACCCTTTCCTTCGCTTCCGATAATTAAAAAGACCGGGCGGTTGAAATCTTCTTCACTATAAATTTTATTTGCTTTTGTGTCGGTACCAAAAACCCAGAAGCCATTTTTCTTTGCTTCAGTAATAGTTTGGATAAGGCTTGAGGACTTGGCAACGGGCAGATGATCCAATGCTCCGGCAGAGGTTTTAAAAGCAGCAGGGGAAAGAGGTGAAGAATTTCGTTCGGTCAGAACCAAGCCAATGACATTTGCACATTCGGCTGCTCGGGCTATTGCTCCGAGGTTATGCGGGTCATTTATTTCATCAAGAGCGATAATTATAGGGTAAGTTTGCTTCCTACTTTTTTCGAAAAGTTCATCAAGTGATAGAATTTTAATGCCTGAAATCAGTGCAATTACGCCTTGTGTCTTTGTTCCGGGAGGAAACTGACTTTTTTCCAGATCAGTAAACTTTCCTTTATCAATTGTTGAGCAAGGGATTTTATATTGTTTTGCCAAAGAATAAATAAAAGATGCAAAATCGGGTTTAGTTCCGTAAGCTATATAAATTTTCTCAATGTTTTTCTCGCTTTTAATAGCTTCTGTGATTGTGTTTCTGCCGTAAATATAAAAGTTTTTCATAAAATCAGATATAAAAGTGAACTTTAATTTAAGGAATTATGAATAATTATCTTAAAAGAATTTTAGGAATTTATTCAAAATTCTTATCTTGCTTTTTTTCATTTTTGCAAAATTACAATGGCTAATATTGAAACTTTTCCTAATCCCAAACGTGAGAGACCATACTTAATTACTCATATAAACGCGGAGTTTACTTCTGTTTGCCCGAAAACCGGACTGCCCGATTTTGCAACAGTAACTGTTAAATATGTTCCTGATGAATTGTGTTTAGAACTGAAATCCTTGAAATATTATTTCCTTGAGTTTCGAAGCAAGGGAATTTTTTATGAAGATGTTACAAATGTCATACTTGATGATTTGGTCGAAGCTTGCAAGCCTCTCGAAATGGAAGTCATCACTGAATGGGGCGTCAGAGGAGGGATTTCTTCAATTATTCAAGCAGGGTATGTTAAATCAGAAAATTCATAATTTTACGAGGAGATAATGATAATTAAAATAGCAAAAGAATTTAAATGGGAGATGAGTCATAGGCTGACTTTTCACAAGGGTCCATGCAAAAATATTCACGGTCACACTTACCGTCTGTTAGTTGAAATTTCGGGTGTTCCTGATGAAAACGGTATGGTGATGGATTATTACGACCTTGAAGCAATTGTCAATCCTTTGATAATGATGCTCGACCATGCTTTTTTGTGTGATGAAAATGACAGAATTATGCTCGATTTTCTGAAGGCAAACGATTTCAAGCATTATGTTATTCCGCCAACAACGACTGCCGAAAATATTGCTCGATACATTTTAGAATATCTGCTTCAGTATTTTCAAAAATATCAGAACCTTAAAGAATTGATGATCAGATTTCAGGAAACCGAAGATGTTTATGCTGAAATCTCGCATAAATTTGCCTGATTCTTGCTCTTGAAATTATTTTCAGTCAAATCTTTATTATTTAAAGATTAAAAGTGCTAAAAAATTTATTCTTGCTGGCTTTGTTGTTTTTGGAATTCTTACTCACTGGCTGACTAATGTGAAATGGATCAAGGTTTCTGAAAAAAAGTTATAAGTGAGCTATTTATATAATTTTACCACAAGCCCTAAAAAAAGTATATTAATAATTGAAAGCAAAAAGAGAGCCTGTTACCTTGTGAAGTAATGAAAATACTGATGATTTTTATTTTTTATTGATTTAAGGGATAGAAAATCTGAAAAGAAAAAGAGGGAGCTAATAGCTCCCTTGTGAACTAATTATATCATATAGAAATTAAATTAAATAATATACTTCTGGCTTAGTACCTAATTCTGGCTTTCTGCGAATTGAGAAGTTATCCTGTAGTAGTTTTCTGACTTCAGAATCGGGGTTGTCAAGGTCGCCAAAAGCAAGAGCCTTTGCAGGACAGGCTTCTACGCAAGCTGGGAACATGCCTCGAACAAGTCTTTCGTCGCAGAAAGTGCATTTTTCGACAACACCCTTTGTTCTTGTCGGGAAATCTTCAGTAATATCATTGATAAAAGGTCTGGGATCCATCCAATTGAAGCTTCTTGAACCATATGGGCAAGCCGCAACGCAGTACCTGCAACCAATGCAACGATGCCAATCCATCATAACAATTCCATCTTCTTCCCTTTTCCAGGTGGCTTTTGTCGGGCAAACATTTGTGCATGGCGGATTGCTACAATGATTACAAAGCAAAAGTACGTTATTATCATTAATATTTCTTGGTAAATGTTCATTTTCCTGAGTTATGAATGCATTATGAAATTTTTCTTTCCATATCCATTTTATTTCATCTTTTGGATTTTTAATATCAGGGACGTTATGGGTTTTGTGGCATGCCTCGATGCAGAGCTTGCAATCACCTTGTTGTTCGCATTTATTAACATCAATAACCATAGCCCATCTTTTTGCTTTTAGCCTTCCATCGTCAAGTTTAGAATGACCAGTGTCAGAAATTGCATCGAATGTCATTTTTGTGGCGACTCCCACAACACCACCAACGCTAACGATTTTCAAAAAGTTTCGTCTGTTAATGTTCATTTCATTCCCTCCTTTGGAGCAACATGACAGTCCCAGCAATAAGGATTGACAGATAAATAATTATGACACTGATCGCAGAATTGTGATTTGTTGTTATGGCATTTCATACAGGTATGAGACAGGCTCATTTCCATTTTTTTTCCTCTGAAATCAACAAAGTTCCCATTTTTTAATAGGAATCTTTGATTATCTCGAACGACTTTATCCCTCCAATCATTAAGTAGATCCATATGGTAGTTTTTCATATACTCTGTTGGATAAACACATTCATTGGCGTCTTTTGGTAATTGAATATTGGGTTTGACGGAAGTTTGACCGCCAAAAATATTAATCCACAAAGGTGAAGTAAAAAGTAAAAGAAAAACTATTATACCTAAAATTACTTTTGGAGCATCATACATAATTATATTTCCTCCTTTTTAATTGTTGGATTGCCACGTAAATCAGTGGAACGATCGTTCTCTCCTTTCATAATAAGTGCATTGCCTACCATTTCATGCACACCAGCAACCTCGACGCCGGGAACCCAGTATTCAAGGAGCGGTGGCAAAGTAGCTTTATCTATGGCACACATACATAAAAGAAGATTGACGTCATTTTGTTTGTGAACGAAATCAACAGCATTTGCTCTTGGGAAACCACCACGTAATCTCATTTCGAAATTTTCTTCAGTTCCTAAGCCAGCACCACTTCCGCAACAGAAAGTTTGCTCACGGATGGTGTTGTCAGGCATTTCTGTGAAATGATTCATTACATTTTTGATAATATAACGTGGTTCTTCAAGCAATCCCATACCTCTCGAAGGATTGCAGGAGTCATGATAAGTAGCTCTCCAGTGATCATTTCTCGAGGGGTCGAGTTTAATTTTATTATTTCTGATTAAATCAGCGGTGAATTCAGCTATATGAATCATTTTAGTAGATTTGGCATTTTCAAATCTTGTGCCGGTAATGGGAGAAACAGGAACTTCAAGGAAATCTGCAGGACCATTTAATGTGTCCATATATTGATGAAGAACTCTCCACATATGACCACATTCTCCGCCAATAATCCATTTAACTTTAAGTCTTTTTGCCTCAGCATAGATTTTTGCATTGAGCACTTTCATCAGTTCATGAGATACGAAGGAGCCAAAATTTCCACCCTCGGATGCATAAGTGCTCATTGTGTAGTCAAGCCCTATTTCATGGAACAAAGCGAAATAGCCCAGAAGTGTGAAATAATGAGGTTCGCCAAAATAATCCGCAGAAGGAGTAACAAAAAGAATCTCGGCTCCCTTCTTGTTCAAAGGCACCTCGACTCTGATGCCTGTTCTTTCCTCTAAGTCATCAATTGCAAACTCGATGCTATCAAGGACACCGTGAGGCTGAATTCCGAGATGATTTCCTGTCCTGTGAGAATTTTTGACAGGAGTCATCACCCAATCAATATTCACTCCTATCAGATTCATTATTTCTCTTGCAATAAAAGTGATCTCTGCGGTATCTATGCCATAAGGGCAGAAAACTGAGCAACGACGGCATTGAGTGCATTGATAAAAGTAATAGAACCACTCTTTTAGAACGGGGAAGGTGAGCTCCCTTGCACCAACCATCTTCCCCATTAATTTACCAGCAAGCGTAAAATCACGGCGATAAACGGAGCGAAGAAGCTCAGCCCTAAGAACAGGCATATTTTTGGGATCGCCACTGCCAAGAAAGAAATGACATTTATCAGCACAAGCTCCGCAGCGAACACAAATATCCATAAAAAGCTTCAATGACCGGAATTTATTTATGCGTTCTCTTAGACCCTCCATAACGATTTTTTGCCAATCCTGGGGGAGTTTCCAATCTTCTTCATAAGGCTGCCATTTTCGGGGATATGGTTGATTGATATATTCTATGCTGTCAGGAACAGCAGCATGATTATAAGTGCCTTTCCTAAATTCAACGGGGTTATCAATCCAATTTACTTTTGGTGGTTTATGATTAATTTCTGATGCTAATTCTTCGGGTTTAATCTTGAATGCCATTATTTTTCCTCCTTTTCAAGCGGCAGATTAACATTTTTCATCACTTCACGGAATTCATCTTCGTATTCTTCATATGTATGATAATGCATTTTAAATTCATTATTCCATGGATTTATATGTCGTTTTTCCCTGTTGTCGTTTGCCAAATTACGTGTCGGACTGAAGAAAATTCCGGGCATATGAACGAGCTTGCTCATTGGGAAATATATTAATAAAACTGATACAAGAAATAGGTGTAAGGAAAAAAGTGGGTGCAAAGCTTCAGGAATAACTGGGTTAAAGCTAAGAATTCCAACGGCTAATTCTTTGATTTGCACCAAGTCAACTTTAAAGAAATATCTCATTAATATGCCTGTAATAGCAATTCCAAAGATTAGTAATAGAGGAAAATAATCTGAGGACAGTGAAATATATTTAATTTTTTGGTTAATTACCCTCCTTAAAAACAAATAAGTTAGAGCGACAACAATTGCTACGTTTGTTATGTAAATTATTGGAACTCCAACCTGGAAAAAACCATCAATACTTTGTAGCAAACTAACAAAATTTGGGGTAGGTTGTGAGAAAAATCTGAAATGTCGTAAAACAATAATCAAAAAAGACCAATGAAATAAAATAGCAAAAAGCCAAAGCCACTTTTCAGAGCCATAGACTAATTTTTTCCCATCTTTTATGCTTGCTTTTGTATTCCTGAAAAGAGATCTGAAAAATAATATTTCGAGCAACATTCTGACAATGGTCTCCCAGGCATTGGAAGGATTGTCGAAGCGATTTCTACGAATCCAGGGCATTGTTTTTTGCTGTCCGGCGGTTGTTGTAATGCGAAATGGAACAGGAGATTTAGCCCATTTTATGATTCGGACCACAATTCCCAATAGGAAAATTGCCAGTGCTAAATATGGTATTACAACACCAAAAATCATCGGGGAAAAATACCCCAGATAACCAATTAAAGCAACTATAAAAAAAGCAACAATCGAAAAAAATAATCCCATTTATTAATCCTCGCTTAATTTAGTTTCGTTTGAATTCATATCATTTAAACCATACTTTTGCATTATTCTGTCAGCTATTTTTCCAATTCTGTTTTTTAACTCATTGGCTTTAATCTCAAATATTTTTGATTTTAAAGATACAAAAATATTTACTGCTTCAAGGGCAACTGAATCAATAAAATCAAATAAATTAATGAGTTTATAAATGTCTTCCGGATAATTAATTTGTCCGTCAATTTTGGAAAAAATTATTTTTTTAAGGTTAAGAAAGAAGTTAATTGTAATTGATGGTTCAAAATCTTGAACAACTCTAATTTTAAGAAAACCATTAAGAGCTTTGTTGATTTCCTCCCAATTTGTTGAGCTACGATCAAGAATTAATTCGAAAAGATTTTCGAGTTCCCTGGCAAGATTAAAGCCAACAGGATTAGCGAATTGATTTTTCCCGTTTTTCAGAAATTTTCCGGATTCTACGGGATAAGAATCAAAAACTGAATTAATCCACTCAGTTAGGATTAATTCTCTGGAGTCAATTAATAATTTATTTATGTCCATTTGAAATAAAAATAATGATGAATCGGAATTCACCAGATTTTTTTTGAGAAAATTTTTTCAAGCGGTTTAAATTACAATTGCATATAAGAATTGCAATATCAATTTTTCTTTATGTAAAATGTGTGTTGATTTAGATTTGGCTAAAAACGGAAAATGATTAAAATCAGAAATCAATGTTCTGCATAACAAATAATTGCATTGAATTGAGCTCCAGGGCAACAAGGTTACCCAAGCCAGCATATTTCCCTTTGTAAACACAACCGCCATCGAGCATTATTTTATTGGTTAAAAGGCTCTGGCTAATATTTTCGATAGATGTTGGGGTGTGTCCCACAATAATTTTTTTGTTGCCGATGAGCGAAGGGATGACATAATCGTTACGTATCCAGATCATTGATGAAATGTCTTCCAAAGGATTTTCTGATTCAAAATTTAATCCACCGTGAACTATAATAAAACTATTATGAATGTAGTAGTATTTAAGTTTTTTAAAAAAGGACAGGTATTTTTCTGGCAAATCAGAAGCTTTTGATACAAAAAAACTTCTTAATGTTGTGGCAGCGCCATTATAAAGCCAGATATTAAATTTTTCATCGCTGTCAATAGAATCAAGAAGTAATTGTTCGTGATTACCAATAACGCAATTGATATTGAAGCCCTTTGTTTTTAGGTCAATAAGTAGATCAACAACTTCTTTGCTCGAAGGACCTCTGTCAATGTAATCGCCAAGGAAATAAAGTGTATCATCGTTTTTGATCTGAATTTTATTGAAAAGCAAATGCTCAAGCGTTTTGAAGCACCCGTGAATATCACCAATAACAAAAACTCGTTCTTGATTCATAAATTTTTTTCAAAATTACAAATTTAACAAAATATTCATAAACTATAAACAGAAAAACTATGCTATCAAGTAGTTCTTAACTAAAACTTAAAGCAAAAAAAGACAATACTTCATCAGTTATTTAGTTTATATTATTGATTTTTTTGATAATTTTATTTTTTTATTGGTGAAAAATGAGAGAAATGTATTTGAAAAACAATACTAAAATAGATCAGCAACAAAAAAACGGGGAAAAAAAATTGATAAAAAAAGTCATGTATATGAACATGGAGCGTGAAGTTGAACTTGTTTCAAAATTTGATATGCAAGGATTTGACAAGGAAACTATAATTGAATGGTATAAAATAATTCATCTTGGAAGAAGATTAGACGAGAAAGCGGCACTATATCTGAAAATGGCGAAGGGGTGGTCTTATCATGCTCCATTTGCAGGTCATGATGGCATTCAGTTTGCACTTGGCAGGATATTCAGACAAGGGAAGGATTTTCTTTTTCCCTATTACAGGGATATGCTTACCTGTCTGACCGCCGGAATTAGCGTTGAGGAAATTATATTAAACGGTTTAAGCAAGGATACAGATGTTGCCGGGGGAGGCAGACATATGAGTAATCATTTTGCCAAGCCTTCGATCAGAATTCAAAATGTGTCTTCTTGCACAGGAAATCACTCTCAACATGCAGCAGGATTAGCCAGAGCTATAAAAAAATATAATGGTGATGAAGTAGTATATTATTCAAGCGGAGAATCAGCCTGTTCGGAAGGTTATTTTTGGGAGGCTTTAAACTCAGCAACATTAGAATTACTTCCTGTTGTTTTTGTCATTCAAAATAATTTTTACGGTATATCAGTTCCTTTAAAAGAAGCAACTGCAAACCTGAGAATTTCTGATAATTACACAGGTTTAAAAAACTTAAAGATAATTAACTGCGACGGACGAGACCCATTTGATTCCTATAGGGCTTTATCCGAGGCAAAGGAATATGTAAGCTCAGGCAAAGGACCTGCTTTTGTTCATGCTGATTGCGATAGAATTGGTTCTCACTCAAACTCCGACAGACACGAAATTTACAGATCACAAGAAGAGCTTGACGAAGTCCACCGAAGAGATCCTTTGCTTCAATTTCGTTACCATATATTAAATAATGGTATAATTGATGAAAAGACATTAAAAGATATTGAGAAGGAAAATCAGGAAATTATTTTTCAGGCAGCTGACAAGGCAGAGGCAGCACCTGCCGCTGATGGTACGAAATGGAATCAGTTTATAATACCCGAGCCAATTGTAACAGTAAATGATAAAACGGAAATCCCGCATCCAGAAAATAATCCCGACATAAGTTTTTTGGATGCTATTAACCAAACATTGAAAGAAGAATTCAGAAGAAACCCTAACACTTTTCTCTGGGGGCAAGACGTAGGTAAAGG
Organism: Candidatus Kapaibacterium sp.; assembly: GCA_938038165.1. Lineage (GTDB taxonomy): Bacteria > Bacteroidota > Ignavibacteria > Kapaibacteriales > UBA2268 > CALHRB01. Next base: position 16,079 of record CALHRB010000049.1, read on the forward strand.
AGGAGTGTTCAATGTCGTTAAAGGTATGCCTCAAGAATTTGGCAAAGAAAGAGTATTTAATGCTCCAATAGCAGAAAATAATATAGTTGGAACTGCAAACGGTTTCAGCAGGTATCGGGATGACATCAGAGTTGTAATCGAAGGAGCGGAATTTGCAGATTATTTCTGGCCTGCAATGGATCAATTAATTGAGTGTTCTCATGACTATTGGAGGACAGCCGGGCAATTTTCTCCTAATATAGTTATCAGGCTTGCTTCCGGCGGATATATACAAGGTGGTCTTTATCACTCTCAAAACCTTGAAGGAACGTTTACTACCATTCCCGGAATCAGAGTTGTTGCACCAGCGTTTGCTGATGACGCTGTTGGGCTTTTGCGAAATGCAATAAGGTCAAGAGGAACAACAATGTTTCTCGAAATGAAATACCTCTATAATTTCAAGGGAGCACACACAAAGAAACCTGCCGATGAATTTATTGTTCCATTTGGAAAGGCAAAAATCAGACGAGCAGGTAAAGATGTATCAGTAATAACATATGGAACAGCTGTTCACCTTAGTCTGAAAGTCGCCGAATATTTTGAAAAAGAGGGTATTTCTATAGAGGTACTTGACTTAAGGTCTTTAATACCCTGGGACAAAGAAATGGTTTTTGAATCAGTCAAGAAAACAAACAGGGTTTTAATAGTTCACGAGGATAAAATAACTGGAGGATTTGGAGGCGAGATAGCTTCAACCATAACGGAAAATGTTTTCAATTATCTTGACGCACCTGTTTTAAGGGTTGGATCTAAAGACGTCCCTGTCGGTTTTGCCAGGAATTACGAGAAGGAAATTTTGTTGAGTGAAAATGATATTAAGACAGGCATCAAAAGACTAATCAGTTTTTAAGATTAAAGTCAGGTACATAATTTTATTTTC
>CALHRB010000050.1 GCA_938038165.1 Candidatus Kapaibacterium sp.
AAATTTGAATTTAAAATAGAATTTAAAAATTTTTTAATTTTAAAAAAAGTAAACTAAAAAAACAACTAATACTTATTTGAAATTGCTATTCAAGAATTTATTTTTTTTTCGATAATTAGTTATGATTTTATTTTTTAATTAGAGGATATAGAGTGAATTATTTAATATTGGATAAAAGTGCTGTTGAATATATTTTTCATATAATTGAAAAGGATCAAGTTGGCTATGAGCTTTTTCTTGCAAAGCTAAGAAAGAAATTTTCAATTATGATACTTTCCTCAACATTATCAGCTAATGAAAATTTAAGAGAGTTGTTAGAGAACGAAAGCTTAAGGATTAAAGACTTTGTTGAAAATATTCAAATTATACAGTCGCCCAAGTTAGGCTTTGACGAATATCTGAAAAATGAAAACATTGAAAATATGCTTATCGAAAAACAGGCAAAACTCCTGAAAGCTAAGATATTAACATTTCAGAACGAAAAATACACCGATAAAACATTATGCCTGACTACCGATGAAATAGATAAATCGATCTCCGAGGAACCGGTGCCATTTTTGGATTTAAAAGCGATTAATATAAAAAATGCGGCTGAGATTCAGGAAGCAATGATGCGTGTTCTGGCATCAGGCTGGTATATCTTAGGCAACGAGGTAGCCGAATTTGAAAAAGAGTTTGCAAATTATTGTGGTGCCAGTCACTGCATTGGTGTTGCAAATGGACTTGATGCATTGATTTTAATACTCAGAGCCTACAAAGAGCTTGGATTCATCAACGATGGGGATGAAATATTAGTTCCTGCTAATACCTACATAGCAACAATTTTGTCAATCTCTCAGAACAATCTTACTCCAGTTTTAATAGAACCCGATATTAATACTTATAACATTGACCCAGCGCTCATCGAAGAAAAAATTTCCGAAAGAACAAAAGCCATTCTTCCGGTTCACCTTTATGGAAGAACCTCCCAAATGGACAAAATCAACGAAATAGCAAAAAAATATAACCTGAAAGTAATAGAAGATTCAGCTCAGTCGCAGGGAGCAATCTTTAATGGAAAAAGAGCCGGAAACCTTGGAGATGCCTCTGGTTTTAGTTTTTATCCTGGCAAAAACCTTGGTGCAATTGGGGATGCCGGAGCTGTTACAACTAATGATGACATTTTGGCTGATACTATCAGAGTCCTGAGAAATTACGGTTCCCCAAAAAAATACGTTAACCGATACAAAGGTTATAACAGCCGTCTGGATGAACTTCAGGCAGCTATTCTTCGTGTCAAGCTTAAATATCTTGATTATGACAATCAAAAAAGAAGGGATATTGCTGAGTTTTATCTCAAAAATATTAGAAATCCAAAAATAATTCTCCCCACTGAAGCAAAACCCGAAGAAAACGTTTGGCATTTGTTCGTAGTTAGAACCAAAGAAAGAGACAGGTTAATCGAATATCTTAAAAACAAAAAGGTAGGCTCTTTAATTCATTATCCTATTCCACCTCACAAACAGGAAGCTTATTTGGAATGGAATAGTCATAAATATCCGGTTACGGAAAAAATTCACAATGAAATTCTTAGTTTACCTATTAGTCCAGTTTTAACAATTGATGAAGCAAAAAAAGTAGTTGATATTATTAATTCGTTTTAATCTATTTTTCTTTTTCTGATAAAATGGAAGACAACATAAAAATTATCGAATTATTAAATTCAAAATTTTATTATGATAACGATGATGGATTTTGTATAATCCACGATAACAAAACCCTTTTTACCAATCAGTTATTCCTTGAACATCTTGAGATTAAATCGCTTGACGGCACATCTGTTCTGGTTATGATTTCAGAATTCGAAAAAGAGAAAATCACTTCATTCATTACAAGTGCCGATAAGGAAGATTGCTTTATAAACCCAAATAATTTTATCTTTTGGACTCTTTTAAAATATCATCATAATTCTTATGAACTTTTGATAATCAAAACAAATGACTTGTATAAAAAACTTTTGTCTAACTTTGATTTTATAAACATTTCATTTTTATCAAACAATAATAATCTATTGACTATCAATGATGAAAAAACATTTTATGATACTTTGGAATTTATACCTGATTACGTTGTTGTTACTGATTTATTAGGAAAAATAATTTACGTTTCATCAAATGTTATCAGCAAAACTTACTATACAACAGAAGAACTGATTGGCAGTAACATTTTAAAGTATGTTGACCCCTCGGACAAAAAAATCGCATTTAACTCATTAATAAATTTCTTAATTAGCAAGGAAGTAAATGTCAGCCATCCAGTAAAATTAACTGCAAAAAATGGAGGAACTGTTATCGTCGATGTAAACACAAAGCCTTTCTTCAATACCCGGGGGAATCTCTTACTTTTGCACACTGTAAGAGATATAACAAGACGGATAGAGCTTGAAAAGAAGTTGACAGAAAGCGAAATTTCCTTTAAAAACACAATCCTCCATTCCCCATTCGGTGTTCACCTGTATTCATTAAATGAAAATAATGATTTGATTTTTGTAGGTTATAACAACGCCGCCGAAAAAATATTAGGAATTGATCATAAGAATTTAATTAATAAAAAAATAGAAGAGGCTTTTCCGGGGGCTTCGGCATCTCATTTACCGGATATTTATAAAAGAATTGCAAAAACAGGTGAAAATTACTTTTTTGAGCAAATAGATTATAAAGATAATCAAATTCAAGGGGCTTTCGAAGTTCATGCCTATCAGACATTTGAGAATCATATGGCAGCTATTTTTAATGAAATATCAGCCCGGAAAAAAAATGAACAAGAACTGAAAAGATTAGAGCGTGAATACAGAAATATATTTGATAATGCTCCTTATGCTATTTTTCAGACAACTTTTCAGGGTAGATTTGTAAGAATAAACAAAGAAGGAGCAAATTTGCTTGGTTACGATTCTCCCGAAGATGTCATAAATAATATCCAGAACTTAAGAGAAGAAATTTATTATAACCCCGAGGATCGGGATCGTTATCTGGAAAAACTTATGAAATCTGATGGTTATGTTAGTGAATATATTCAATTCAAAAAGAAAAACGGTGAAGCAGTAGTTACAGAGACTATTGCAAGAATTGTTAAAGATGAATCTGGTAAACCTATTTTCCTCGAAGGCTTTGTAAAAGATTTAAGCAAGGAGATAAAGGCAGAGTCAGAGTTAAAAAAAATCTATACCGAGCAACAGACAATTTTCGATTCAATACCTGCAAGTATTTGTTATAAAGATTTGAATAACAACTATCTCAGGGTTAATAAAGCAGCTGCAAAATTTTTAAATAAAAGAATTCAAAACATAATTGGAAAAAGTGCCGAGGAACTATTTCCAAAACATATTGCCGAAAAATTCTACAAAGAAGATTTAAAAGTCATCAAAAGCGGTAAGCCTCTCTTTGGTATTATTGATAAATTAATTGATAAGAATGGAAATGTAATTTGGATAAAAACAGATAGGATTCCATATTTTGACGATAACGGAAACATTACCGGAGTTATTACTCTTTCCTATGAATTCACTCAGCAATACGAAGCCGAAGAAAAAGCCAGAAAATATCTTGATTACCTGGAATTTATGAATAAAACTGCCCTTGACCTGCTGAAAATCAAGAATTTAGACGATATTTATGCTTATATTATTCAAGGAATAAACGTTTTAATTCCAGAATCATCCTCCGTTGTTCTTTCCTATGACGAGGAGACTAAAATTGCTCAGGTAAAATGCTTGAATGAAAATTTAAAAAAGATTTTTAGCGTTATATCAGATGAACAAAAATATCTTAACGATAAAAAGGATTGGACAATTTCAGAAAGATACATGGATTTTTATAAACAAGCCAAATTAATTAAAATGGAAGAACCTTTTGAGGAAATTGTTAAAAACAATCTTGATCCTGTCACTGCAAACGAAATAATAGAAAAAATAAATTTCTCTGAATTATATGTTATTGGGATATGTAAAGATGAAATCCTGTTGGGTGTTGTTTTTGTTTTCCCAAAAAAGCAATTATCAGATTACTCTAAGCATGTAGAAGCTTTTATGTATCAATGTGCCTTGGCTATTGATCAAAAAATTGCCGAAGATAAACTAATTCAACTTAATATTGAACTCGAAGACAGAGTCAAAGAAAGAACCAAACAACTTCAAAATACTTTGGACGACTTGTCCGCCGAAATAAACGTCAGAAAAGTTATAGAAAAGGAACTAATCAACGCAAAGCTTGAGCTAACGAAGGCTTTAGTCAAAGAAAAAGAACTAAACGAACTAAAAAGCCGATTTATTGACATGATATCACACGAGTACAGAACACCTTTAACCGTTATTCTATCTTCGATATATCTAATTGAAAGTTATTCCGAATCTGGAGATATTTTTAAGGTGAAGAAGCACACTGAAAAAGTAAAAAAATCAGTGGATATAATGACAAATTTAATTGAACATGTCTTAACAATAGGAAGAGGGGACGCTGAAAAAATAATTATTGAAAAACGCTGGTTCGAAATTGATAAATTAATCAAGGATGTTATCGATGAGGTTATGTTAGTTGACAAGGACATGCACCCCATTAATTTGCTAGTAAAAAGTAATATTAACCAAATTTTTTCCGATTCCAGACTTGTTAGACAAATATTAACCAATCTTATTCTCAATTCTGTTAAATACTCAGAAATAAACAAACCTGTAGAAATTGAAGTTTTTAATGACTTAGAAAACATAGAGATTATAATTACTGATCATGGTCATGGCATCGAACAAGATGATTTAGAATATGTGTTCGATGCTTTCTTCAGGGGTAGAAATCAGATTGGTTTAACTTCCGGTACAGGACTTGGTCTTACAATAGTTAAAAGATTTGTTGAGTTTCTCAACGGCAAGATAACAGTTGAAAGCAAAATCAACGAAGGAACCAAATTTAAAGTTGTCTTACCCTCAAAGTAAACAACCCAATTTTATCCCATCTTAAAATAAATGACTTTGTTCTTTTTCTAAAATTTAGGTAATTTGCTTAGATTTTAATCTAAGTTTCAAATTTTATGGAAGAAGTATCAGATTCAAAAATTACGACAAAGTATATATTTATTACAGGTGGAGTTCTGTCTTCTCTTGGCAAGGGAATAGCATCGGCATCGCTCGGGCTTTTGCTCAAACAAAGAGGCTACACCGTAACAATTATGAAACTCGACCCCTACATCAATGTTGATCCGGGAACGATGAACCCTTTTCAGCACGGAGAGGTTTACGTTACTGACGACGGAGCCGAAACTGACCTCGATTTAGGACATTATGAAAGGTTTATCGGGCAATCCTTAAACAAAAATAATAACACAACAACAGGACAGGTTTATTACGAAGTCATAAAAAAAGAACGAAAGGGACTATACCTTGGCAAAACCGTTCAGGTTATACCTCACATTACCGATGAAATCAAGAAAAGAATAAGGGTATTTAATGGCGAATATGATTTTGTAATAATTGAAATTGGCGGAACTGTTGGCGATATTGAATCTTTGCCGTTTATGGAAGCCGCCAGACAAATCACTCTTGAACTTGGCGTTGGGAACACATTGACAATTCATTTAACTTATGTCCCTTTCATAAAATCTTCCGGAGAATTAAAAACTAAACCTACACAACACTCCGTAAAAATGTTGATGGAACACGGAATAAAACCCGATATTTTACTGTGTCGAACTGAATATAAAATTCCAGGTGAGGAAAGGGCAAAAATAGCACTCTTCTGTAGCGTGGACGAAAGCTCTGTTATTGAAGCATTGGACGTTGATTCTACTATTTACGAAGTCCCTCTGATGTTCAATAAAAGTGGTCTGGACGAAATTGTCCTGAAAAAACTTAATTTACCATTAAACGAATTAAAAATAGACACCTGGGCTACTTTTGTACGAAGAATTAAATATCCTAAAGATGAGGTAAAAATTGCCCTTGTCGGAAAATATACAAGATACAGAGACTCATATAAAAGCATTATCGAGGCATTCATTCACGCTGGTTCGATAAACGACACCAGCGTCGATGTTGAACTTATTAATTCAGAAAACTTAAATGATGAAAATATCGAGGAATATCTTGCAGAAAAGCACGGCATACTAGTTGGTCCCGGATTTGGCTCTCGTGGAATCGAAGGAAAAATAACTACAATCAAATTTGTCAGGGAGCATAAGATTCCTTTTTTGGGAATTTGTTTAGGTATGCAATGTGCAGTTATTGAATTTGCAAGAAATGTTTGTGGACTCGAAGGAGCACACTCTACTGAATTTGATAAAAATACAAAATATAATGTTATTGATTTGATGGAAGATCAGAAAAAAATTACCTCAAAGGGTGGAACGATGAGACTTGGAGCCTATCCCTGCGTTTTAGCAGAAGGGACCAAAGCCTTCGAATCTTATCAAAAGCATCAGATTTCCGAACGACACAGACATAGATTTGAACTAAATAATGAATACAGAGAAATTCTAACCCGAAATAGTATGATTTTCAGCGGTCTGTCGCCCGACGGTAAATTGGTTGAAATAATTGAATTAACAGACCATCCTTGGTTTGTCGGTGTTCAATTCCATCCTGAATTAAAATCAAGGGCTGTAACAGGAGCACCTTTGTTCATAAACTTTATTAAAGCGGCTCTCAAGTATAGAAAAGAAAAAATTGATTATTAACTTCCAAAAGATATAAAATGAAAAATATTTTTAATATCCTTGCCTTTATATCAATTTTATTGGTTTATGCTTGTAGTACCCCGAGGCAAACCACACAAACCACAGAGGTGGCCAGTAACATTATAACAACGCCTTCCGGGCTAAGATATCAGGATTTAGTTCTTGGCAGTGGAAACAATCCCCGTTTTGGACAAAAAGTTACTCTTAATTATATCATTAAAACAGAAGACGGCGAATTGATTGAAGATTCTTACAAGATGAATCAGCCTATGTCCTTTATCCTTGGAAATAGTGAAGTTATTCAGGGAATTGAAGAAGGAGTTGTTACAATGAAACCCGGTGGTAAAAGGAGATTATTTATTCCGCCTGAATTGGGTTTTGGCGGTCGAAAAATAAGAAATATTCCAGCAAACTCTAATTTGATTTTCGAAATTGAACTTGTAAAATCTGAGTAATTTTTTCTATGATTGTACTTAAATTCGGTGGGACTTCTGTTCAAAGCGCAGAAGCTATAAAAAATGTTGTTTCGATTGTTCAATCACGTCAGGGCAAAAGGCTGGTCGTCGTTTCTGCTTTAGCAGGAGTTACCAACAAGTTAGTTGATATAATAAAAAACCTTAACAGCGAGAATTTGTCTGAAGCATTAATTCTCTCTGAAAAATTGCTTGAGCGACATATTAGCACCGCAAAAGAACTACAATTGAAGTCCCGAGTTTTTGATTACATTAAATCTAAAATAAGTGAACTTCAAAATTTGCTTAACGCGCTGGATGTCCTTGGAGAAATCAGCCCTAAATCAAAAGATATGATACTCTCTTTTGGAGAACTCTTATCATCTTTTTTGGTTTTTGAGGCATTTCGGAAAACTTTAGAAAATGTCGGTTTTATTGATATACGGAATGTCCTGAAAACCGACTCAGTCTATAACGAAGCAAATGTTAATCTAAAAGAAACAAAAAAAAATGCTGAAAATATCATAAATGAAATGTTCAAAGAAAATGATATTATCATAACTCAGGGTTTTATTGCGTCAAATCTCCAGGGATTTACGACAACTTTGGGCAGAGGCGGCTCTGACTATTCTGCTTCTATTCTTGCCTCCGTTCTCAAAGCCGAAAAGCTTGAAATATGGACAGATGTTGACGGCATTTTGACTTCTGACCCCAAAATTGTCAAAGATACCCTTTTGATTAAAGAACTATCTTATAATGAAGCCTCAGAATTAGCTTTCTTCGGAGCTAAGGTTCTACACCCAAAAACTATTTATCCTGCCGTCAAGGACGAAATTCCTGTATGGGTACTAAATACTTTCAATCCTGATAAATCCGGAACAAAAATATTAAGCAAAACAGCAAGCAAGAAAATGATAAAAGCTATTGCTTTCCGAAAAGGGACAATAGTCATAAATATAAACTCGAATCGAATGTTGGGAGCTTATGGTTTTCTTAGTACTGTCTTCGATATTTTTCGTAAGCACCAAACTTCGGTGGATTTGGTAACAACATCAGAAGTAAGCATCTCTCTAACAATAGATGATCCAAAAAATCTTGATCTAATACTAAAAGATTTGAAGAAATTTTCTACCATTGAAGTGCAAAAGAAACAAGCCATCATTTCCGCAATTGGTGAAGGAATCAAAAATACAAGCGGGATAGCTTCGAGATTTTTTAATGCTCTTAAAGGTATTAATATAACAATGGTAAGCCTTGGAGCCTCAGAAATTAATCTCAGTATTGTTGTCTCCGAAAAAGATTTAGAGAGAGCTTTGTCTATTTTGCACAAGGAATTTTTTTCAAATTTGAAATCAGATAATGTCTTTCAAAAATTAAATTGATATTATGGAAAAAATTGGGAAAACTGATATAAAGCATTTAGCCGAGCAGTTTGGAACACCTTTATATGTTTATGATTCTAACATCATAAAAAACAACTATTCAAAACTTAAATCAGCTTTCGACTCTTATTATCCCAGGAATACCGTTCATTATTCTGTTAAGGCTAACAGTAATTTGAACATTCTTAAATTATTCAATGAACTTGGTTGCGGTGCAGACTGTTCATCGCCTTTCGAACTCTATCTGGCAAACATAACAGGTTTTGCTAAGGACAAAATTTTATATACAGGAAATTATGAAAGTATCGAAGATTTAAGAGAGGTTTCTAAATACAATGTTAAAATCAATGTTGACGATATCAATTCATTCACAAGGCTCGCAAAAATAAAATTGCCCGAAATAATTTCCTTTAGGATTAACCCTGGAATCGGAAGAGGAGGCTTCGAGGGAATAGTTACAGCAGGCTCTGACGCAAAATTTGGAGTACCCTATGAACAGGCTTACGAAGCCTATAGAACAGCAAAAGATTCCGGGGTCAATCGTTTTGGAATTCATATGATGACGGGTTCAAATAATCTTGAGCCATATTATTTTGCTGAGGTTGTTGATAAACTTATGACTATTGCCGGTAATGTTTTTACCAAACTCGGAATAGCTCCTGAATATATTGACATTGGCGGAGGATTTGGAATACCCTATGATGATGACGAGGAAGAATTGAATATTGATGAAACGGCTCGTTTGGTTGCAGAAACATTGCTTGAAAAATGTAAAAAATATCATTTTGGTGAGCCTGAATTGAAGATGGAACCGGGCAGATATTTAATTGGAAATGCTGGTTTTTTGATCTCGAAAGTTACCGGATTGAAAAACAGTTACAAGCGATTTATTGGGATTGATGCCGGTATGAATGTTCTAATCAGACCTGCTCTTTACGGAGCAAGGCATAGAATGAAAATTTACGCCAAGGAGGATCGAAAGAATTTTTATTACGTTTGTGGCCAAATTTGTGAAAACTCAGACATTATGGCAGCTCATATTTACCTACCCGAAGTTGAGGAAGGCGATATACTTATTATCCAGGACGTTGGTGCTTATGGTTTTTCTATGTCCTCGAATTATAACAACAGACTTCGCCCTGCTGAAATCCTTATTAAAAATGAAAAAGTCCAACTGATTAGAGCCAGAGAAACTTACGAAGATTTACTAAGATTAATGAAGTAATTCTTTTAATTTTAATCATTTATATGGTTTTTATATATATTATTGCTAATTTTTTTCTTATAATTTTCAAAATAATTTTCTAAAAAAAATCTCAATTACATTGGGAATTAAAAAAATGGTTATGATTACACCTGCCAATGCTCCCCAGAAATGTGCCTCATGATTTATAAAGTCTTGCGATTTCTTTGCAGCCCACCAACAATATGCAAGATAAAAAACCCCAAAAATTGGCGCTGGTATTCCTATCGGAAAAAATATTATACCGATTCTTGCTTCAGGATTAAGCATAATATAGCTGAAAAGCACACCGGAAATTGCTCCGGAGGCTCCAACCGAACGATAGTAGTAATTATCCTTATTTTTAATTATAGTTGAAATATTACTGATTATTAGCGAAGCAAAATAAAGAAAAAAGAAATTTAGTGTTCCAATCATCGTTTCCAATTGAAAAGCAAAAAAATAGAAAGTTAGCATATTGAACATCAAATGCATCATATCTGCATGAAGAAATCCACTTGTTATAATCATATAGTATTTTTTGTGATGAACTACACTATATGGATGGAGAAGTCCCTTCTCTGCGAATCCCCCATGGGAATATATTCCGACAAGGCTTATGATGATTGTAATAAAGAAAATCAAAAAAGATGCTAAATTCAGGTTTTCCATGATCGTCTTAAATTTGTTCAAAACGTTATTAATTTATTTTTTATTGCTAAATGCTAAAAAAGATTCTAAAATCCGATAAATTCAAACATATTTTTGAGGAGGAATTCGAATTTGTCAATACTGGCTTCTCGGATGGCAAATTCAATATGGAGTTCGATAGTCAAAGGTTTGAGCAGGTGATAAATAAAAAAGATTTGCCAATGTTCAGAGTTTATGGTTGGAAACCCTGGGCAGTATCGCTCGGAGCTAACCAGAAAGAAACCGATATCAATGCAGATGAATGTCAAAAAAGAAATATTGATATCGTTAGAAGACCAACAGGCGGCAGAGCCGTCCTTCATGCCAACGAAATAACTTATTCTGTTATTACAAAAATTCCATTTAATTCTTCAGCATCTATCCTTTACAGAGACATACACCTGTTAATTATAGAAGTTCTTCGAAAATTCGGAGAAATAGACCTTGATTTCGAAAAGTCCCAGCCTGATTTCAATAATTATTATAAAAGCGAAGTATCCTCACTGTCCTGCTTTGCAAGCTCTGCAAGATATGAAATTGAATTCGATGGAAAAAAATTAGTAGGCAGTGCTCAAAAAATTTCTGACGGAGTACTGCTTCAGCATGGCTCTATTCTTCTCGGAAATGCTTATGAATTGATTTCCGAACTCGCAAACGTTTCATCCCGGGAACTTCAAGACAGATTAAGAGAATTTACCTTATCACACAGCATAACTCTGGAACAAATTTTAAATAGAACTATTACATTTGAGGAAGTGGCAGAAAAGTTTTGGTTGACATTCAGTTAGATTCTTTTACAAATGTATTCATTCCTCGGAATGGAAAACGGCATGTTCCAGCTTGTAACCAAATGGAATGGTTAGCACCCAATTATTGCTAATCAATTCTTATAATTGCAAGTTCAACTCTTTCGAGTCACTCTTTATTTTTTTTTATCATCCAGAATATTTTTCTGCTCAATATCCATTTAGCTTAGAGTTATAAATTTTGTCATCTGAATCAATATAACATCA
>CALHRB010000051.1 GCA_938038165.1 Candidatus Kapaibacterium sp.
ACATTACCTGGTTTAACATCAGGAGAAATTTGTTCTGATACTTTAATTATATGTTGATTATATTCAATCTTTCCTCTTTGAGTTGGTGAAAGTGGAGTCATAACTGTAGAATTAAAAATGATCTGGCATGAAAAATAATTGATGTCGGCTTTGTTTTCGAATTGGTCAAGAACAATTTTTAAATCGAAGATTTCTCCAACTTTCGCAGATATGTCAGGTATAGAAATGCTGGTTAATCCTTTGCCTTTGGGAGCAGTAATTTCGGCAGTAATGATAATAGTATCCCGCTCTTCTTCTGGTTCTTTGATAAATAAAATATATTTCGCTTTTTTAATTCCTGGCTTTATCGAAGATGGAATGAATTTAAATTGAATTTTAGCAGTCGAATTACCATCAATAGTAATAGGTAACCTTTGGTCAGTAAAAAATAAACTTTCATCATTTTGGATGAACTCTAAACCTTTGATTGTAATGTTTAAATTGGTTATATTTTTTAATAGAACTGTCTCAAAAACAGCATCAGAGCCAGTTTCAAATTTTCCAAGGAAGACCGAGTCAGGTTTGATCTCTATCAGCTTGGCATTTAGCCAAACCGAAAAGAAAATAAATAAATAAAAATAATTAACCAAAGATTTCATATATATTACGTTTGAAATTGATCATTAAAAAGAAATACATTTTTAATCATTTTGTTTCATTAAATTTTTCTAAATATAATAAGTTTAACAAGAACTCAAACAAGAAAATACAAAAATGTTAATTTTTCGTAAATATTTGTTTTAACTCTCGAATAATTTTGTTCATTATTATTAACATATATATCTTTGTAATTCAATATTTAGCAAAATTTTATAAAATTTTTCGGAGAAAATATGGCAAAGTCCAAAAAGGCTGACAAAGAATTAAAAGACAAAAAAGAGAAGAAATATGTTTATTATTTTGGCGGTGGAAAATCTGATGGCGACGCATCGATGAAGGAATTGCTCGGCGGCAAGGGAGCCAATCTAGCCGAAATGGTCAACATTGGTTTGCCGGTTCCTGCTGGATTTACAATTACTACAGAAGTTTGTACCTATTATTATGAAAATAAAAACACATATCCAAAATCACTTTACAAAGAAGTGAAAAAAGCACTCGAAAAAGTCGAGAAAGAAATGGGTAAAAAATTCGGCGATCCTGATAATCCTCTGCTTGTCTCAGTGAGGTCGGGGGCGAGAGCCTCGATGCCCGGGATGATGGATACGGTTCTCAACTTAGGATTGAATGATCAGACTGTTCAGGGAATTATCAAACAATCCAACAATCCGAGATTTGCTTATGATGCGTATCGCCGGTTTGTGGCTATGTATGGCGATGTCGTTCTTGGATTAAAGCCCGAAACCAAAGATGATATCGATCCATTCGAAGAAATTTTAGAAGCAAAGAAAAAAGCAAGAGGTGTTCATTTTGATGTAGAACTCGACGAAAATGATCTGAAGGAATTGGTTATTGAATTCAAAAAGGCTATCAAAGACAGGCTTAACATTGATTTTCCTGAAGATCCGGAAGAACAGCTTTGGGGAGCAATTGGAGCAGTTTTCGGCTCGTGGAATAATAATAGGGCAATTATTTACAGGAAGTTGAATAATATACCAGACTGGTGGGGCACTGCCGTCAATGTTCAATCAATGGTTTTTGGTAATATGAGCGAAGATTCCGGTACAGGTGTCGCTTTTACTCGCGACCCAGCAACCGGAGCCAATTATTTTTATGGCGAATTTTTAATGAATGCACAGGGCGAAGACGTTGTAGCAGGCATCAGAACGCCGTTATCAATTGATAAATTAGCCGAAAAAGATCCAAAAAGTTATGACCAGTTGTTAAAAATCAGGCAAATACTTGAATCTCATTATCGGGAAATGCAGGATATAGAATTTACGATTGAAAAGGGCAGATTATATATGTTACAATGCAGAGCTGGCAAAAGAACTGCTCTGGCTGCAATGAAAATTGCCGTTGATATGGTTAACGAAGGACTGATTGTTCCCAAAGAAGCCTTAATGAGAATTGATCCAGACCAGTTGAACCAACTTTTAAGACCTGTTTTTGATTTAAACGAAAAGAGCAAAGCACTGAAAGAAAACCGTCTGATTGCAAAAGGATTAAACGCTGGACCGGGTGCTGCCTCTGGCAGAGTTGTATTTCATGCTGATGATGCTATTGAATGGTCAAGCAAAGGAAATAAAGTGATTTTGGTTAGAATAGAAACATCCCCCGATGATATTGGTGGTATGAACGTCGCTGAAGGCATATTAACTGCTCGTGGAGGTATGACTTCCCATGCAGCACTTGTTGCAAGGCAGATGGGTAAAGTATGTGTTGCCGGATGTGGATCACTTCTCGTTGATTATAAAGCAAGGGAAATAAGAGTTGAAGGAAAAGATTTGGTAATTGCTGAAGGAGATTTTATTTCGATTGATGGTTCTACGGGCGAAGTTATTTATGGCGAAATTCCTACTAAACCAAGTGAAGTTGTACAGGTTCTTATAGAAAAAACTCTAAACGAAAAGGATGCTCCAATTTATCAAATATATAAACAAATAATGAACTGGGCTGATGAATTCAGAACTCTGAAAGTTCGAACCAATGCAGACCAACCTGATCAAGCAGCAAATGCTGTGTCTTTTGGAGCCGAAGGAATTGGTCTTTGCAGAACAGAACACATGTTCTTTGGAGAGGGCAAAATCGGTCCGATGCGAGAAATGATACTTGCCGATACAGTTGAAGAGAGAAAGGCAGCTCTTGCAAAGCTCCTTCCTTTGCAGAGAGAAGATTTCGAAGGAATATTCGTTGAGATGGACGGTCGTCCTGTTACAATCAGAACTATTGATCCTCCATTACACGAATTTCTTCCTCATACCGACGCAGAACAAGAAGAACTGGCTAACTCGCTAAATATTCCAAAAGAAAAAGTAAAAGCAAGAGTTGAAGCCCTTAAAGAATTTAATCCAATGCTTGGTTTTAGAGGTTGCCGACTTGGAATTCTCTATCCAGAAATCACCGAGATGCAGGCAAGAGCTGTATTCGAAGCCACTGTTAATGTCATAAAAAAAGGTCAATCTGTTCTTCCCGAAATAATGATTCCGCTTGTTGGACATGTTAAGGAATTAAAGCTTCAGGAACTAATTGTTAGAAAAGTGGCTCAGGATGTAATGAATGAAACTGAAACCAAATTTGATTACCTTGTTGGTACTATGATTGAAATACCAAGAGGGGCAATAACTGCCGCAGAAATCGCAGAAGTTGCAGAATTCTTCTCTTTTGGCACCAATGATTTAACCCAAACTACTCTGGGCGTTAGCCGCGATGACGCTGGGAGATTTTTACCTCTTTATGTTCAAAATGAAATTTATGCCAAAGATCCTTTCGAAGCAATTGATAGAGAAGGCGTAGGCTTCCTGATGAAACATGCTGTTGAAGAAGGCAGAAAAAAAAGAAAAAAAATAAAGCTCGGAATCTGCGGAGAACATGGTGGCGAGCCATCATCTGTTGAGTTCTGTCATCTACTTGGACTTGACTATGTCTCCTGCTCTCCATTCAGGGTGCCAATCGCAAGACTGGCAGCCGCTAAAGCAGCTTTAAAATTTCCTTCGGACACAAAGAAAAAAAAAGATAAGAAGGACAAAAAATCCAAAAGCAAATGATTAACTCATTATACAAGGAAGAGCCGGTCAATCGGCTCTTCTTTTTTTTTATACCACCGTTTTTCAATAAAATTTTTTTTTCCTTTTTTTGTTTTTTATTTTTTTGCTATTATTGATTTGTTGAAAATGTATTTTTTTTCAATTACCAAAAAAAAATAAATAAGAAAAAAATTGATTTATTTAAAATAGGAGTTACAATGTTTTTTTTATTTGATGAAAAAGATGAGATGAAAAGAATTTATGCATTGCCCGATACTGAAGAAGACTTTGATGAAAATGAAGATCTTGAAGATGAAGATGAATTATTTGACGATGAATTTGATGAAGATGAATTTGATGATGAATTTGACGAAGACGAAGATTTTGACGAAGTTGAGGATTTTGATGAGGAATTCGATGATGAATTTGACGAAGATGAAGATTTTGATGAAGACGACGAAGAGTTTTAATATTCTTTTGGTTTAAATATGGCTAAGCTTGAAATTCCCGCGGATGCTAAAACCTCTGCACAGCTTGCAGAAGATTTTGGAATCTCCGTTAATAAATTAAAAAAAATAATACAGGAATTGAACATCCAGCCTGACTTCAAGCGAGGTGTCTGTGGGTATTATTCTCATGATACCGCAAACAAAATCAAATTAAATTTGAAGTAAGACTGATAATCTAATGATTATACCAATTAACAGACATTAATTGTGTTCTGTGTGTATATTTTTTGTATTTCCTACTTCCAATGAATGAATTTACTATACTTTCATCAGTCAATTAAACTCTTTTAAGATGATTCGATTAAATTTCTTATCAAAATAGTTCTGTGATTGCCAGAGACACTTTTTCTACAGCTTTGATCTTTATATTTTCATACTTTGTTTTGAGTTTGGCAAAACCCGAAGAAGGCAGTAAAATGTTTTTAAATCCCAATTTTTTTGCCTCATTGATTCTATTCTCCAGATTCGATACCTGACGGACTTCACCAGTTAATCCTATCTCTCCAACTAAAACTACTCCTTTTTCTATGGGCTTATCTTTGAAAGAGCTAACCAATGCTGCTGCAATACCGAGGTCTATTGAAGGATCGCTAACATAAAGTCCCCCTGCAATATTAATAAATACGTCATATTGCTTGAACATAAGCCCAAGTCTTTTTTCGAGGACAGCAAGTATCATTTGCAACCTTCTGATATCATATCCGTTTGATGTTCTTTGAGGCATTCCGTAATTTGTTGGAGTAACCAAAGCCTGAACTTCGAGCAAAAGAGGCCTTGTCCCTTCGATAGCAGCAACTATTGCTATCCCCGCTTCCTCGCTTGAACGGTGAACAAGGAAAATTTCTGATGGATTTTTTACTTCTGATAATCCGCTTTCTGTCATTTCGAATATTCCAATTTCATTAGTTGATCCATATCGGTTTTTAAGGGCTCGCAAGATTCTGTAAGAATATGTTCTTTCCCCTTCGAATTGAAGAACGGTATCAACTAAGTGCTCGAGCAATTTAGGACCTGCAATAATTCCATCTTTTGTAACATGACCAATTAAAAAAACAGGTATATTGCTTTCTTTGGCTGTTTGCATGAGCATCATTGCTGATTCCCTTACCTGAGCAATAGTGCCGGGGGTAGCCTGAATTCGGTCAGAATAAATTGATTGAATGGAATCAATTATTGCAACACCGCAATTTGAAGATTTTATTGCATTGATTATGGTTTCGACATTTGTTTCGGCTAAAAGCATTAGATTGTCGGGAATTCCATTCAATCTTACCGAGCGGAATTTTATTTGTTGTAGAGATTCTTCTCCTGTAACATATAATGGATTAAACTTAATTAATTCAGAGCACATCTGAAGCATCAAAGTTGATTTACCAATACCCGGATCGCCTGCCATAAGAATGACTGAACCCGGAATTATACCTCCCCCGAGAACTCTATTTAGCTCCTTATTGGATAATTTGATTCTGTAATCATCATCATTGTGTATTTCGCTTAATTTTAGGATCGGGGAATTATAACTTATTTGTGAAGCTTTGTTCTTTGATTGTATTCGAATGATCTCTTCGGCAAAAGAATCCCACGAACCGCACGAAGGACACTTACCAATCCATCTTGCAGTTTGATAGCCGCAAACATTACAAATAAATTCTTTTTTATCTTTCATAATTATTTTTTTTGTTTTTTATAAATTTTTCATAATTTAAAGAAATTTTTTTAATTGTTATTTGTAATTGTTTAATTAGATTAGTTTTAACGTAGAGACACTTTGTTCACCAATTCTGAAAATTTAATATAAGTTTTAAGATTTAGAATAAAGTATCGCTTTTTTTAATATTTTTTTTTTGAGGTATTTTTTATGAATATTTATGTAGGTAATCTTTCCTATAAGGCATCTGAGGATGGATTAAAAGAACTATTCGAACAACACGGCAACGTTGATTCTGTCAGAATAATTACTGATAGAAATTCTGGACGATCCAAAGGATTTGCTTTTGTCGAAATGAATGATGACGATGCGGAACAAGCTATAGAAGCTCTTAATGGACAAGAATATTTGGGCAGAAATTTAAGCGTTAATGAGGCAAGAGGCAAAAAAGAAGATAACCGTGATAATTTCAATTCAAGAAGAAATTTTAACAGATAATATCCCTAATTTAGGTTAGACTTCGAATTATCTTTTTTTCATTCAAAGTTGTCTTAACTTACGTATAGAACTATTCAGGATTTTCTTGATGACTGGGATGCAGAAAGCCAATTTACTTTAAATCTCTTTAAATCTTTGACGGATGAATCTCTTTCCCAAAAAGTAATTGATGGAGGCAGAAGTGTCGGATATTTAGCCTTGCTTATTATTATTTCTGTTTCTGAAATTATAATCAAGACAGTTTTAAAAATACCCGGTCCTTTTGAAGACAGCGATCCACCTGATAGTGTTGCAGAAATTATCAATATCTATCAAACAAGTTCTGAGGCTTTAATTGAAGAAGTCAAAACTAAATTGACGATCAGAGCCTTCTTGATGAATTTGAATTATTTGGAGAGAAATGGATGCGGCATCAGGTTTTTGATATGTTAATGAAACATCAAATTCATCATCGAGGGCGAATGACAGTTCTTATGAGTCAAGCTGGTTTGAAATTAACAGGAATTTATGGACTATCAATGGTTGAATGGCTTGCAAAGAGAGTAACTCCTCTTAAGTAAAAAAACTATTTTATCAAATCTTACGTTTAAACACAGAAATTTATTTTTTTTCATAAACGGAGATTATAATATGATAACCGAAACAATGCAAAATGCAATAAATCAGCAAATTGCACGAGAGCTTTATTCCTCAAATTTATATCTTGCTATGGCAGCCTATTATAGCAACATAAATTTGAATGGGTTCGCAAACTGGATGAGAGTTCAGGCTCAAGAAGAAATGGTTCACGCTCTTAAATTTTTTGATTATATGATCAGTAGAGGAGCTAAACCATTAATTACACAAATTAACGCACCAAAAACAGAATGGAGTTCTCCATTCGAAGCTTTTCAGGATTCTCTGGAACATGAAAAGCTGATAACTGCTCATATCAATGATCTTGTCAACCTTTCAATCAAAGAAAATGACCATGCCTCTAATATATTTCTGCAATATTTTGTTACCGAGCAAGTTGAAGAAGAATCAACTGTCCTTGATATAGTAACAAGAATGAAGATGATGGAAAATTTCCCCGGCGGACTTTATCTTATTGATAATGAATTGAAGCAGAGAAAGTTTGGAGCATAGTATTGAATTGTCTTTTTTATCGGGGCTGGCTCAAAAAGTCAGCCTTTTTTTTTAAATACTAAGAGAAACTCAGGCATGGATGCCTGAGCTACCGAAAGTGAAAAATTCGTAAAATTTTTTGATTTTTTTGAGACTTTTTTGTGATTGATGTGTTTAATATATTTAGTATGTGCAAAAAATTGGAAAGTGTTATGTTGAGACTTTTTTTCTAATTTAATTTTTCATCAATGAGTGTTTTATGAAAAGCTTATCAATTTCTTTCCTCTTAGTGGTATTCTTATTTAGTTCTATCGAGAACGCCTTCTCCTTAAAATTGACAGTTGCTTCGCCAAGAACAGGTTTTTCAGGTTATCCAGGAACAATTGAAGAAATTAAAATGACAGTCAAACCCCATGGTTCTTTCATCGAGGCAGGTATTTTCATTACTTTTTCTCCTAAAGGCTCGGTTTATTCATCAGAAAAGGATACATTAGAGGCTGTTCTTGAATTTGAACTCGACCAAAGGGCGTTTATCAATGGGATGTGGCTGTTTTTGAATGACTCTGTTTATGTCAAAGCCAGACTTCTGGATAAATGGACTGCCGGATATATCTACGAAGGGATTGTACAGAGAATGGCTGATCCATCAATACTTTATAAAAAAGATCAAGGGCAGTTTACTATTAAGATATTTCCTTTATTGGGAAATTCCACCAGAACAGTCAAAATCAATTGCTTTCTTCCTGTGGAATGGACTGACAGCCTTGTTTCTTGCATCCTACCTGTCAATTTCATCAATGCCTCTTTCAAAAAGCCAGATTATTTAAAGATTTATGCATA
>CALHRB010000052.1 GCA_938038165.1 Candidatus Kapaibacterium sp.
ATAAGTTCAGAGAATGAATCAAGGGTAAAGTTACTTTTTTATTCTTAATGTCATTATATGCTTTTTTGCCTGATATTTCTATATCAAAAGAATAGTCAATAAAGTCATCCTTTATTTGATAGGCAATACCCAAATTTTCACCAAATTTTTTCAACGTCTGAATTTGTAACTTTGAAGCATTAATAGCCATAGCTCCTAATGCACAACAAGCACCAAGTAATTCACCAGTCTTGAATTTTACATTCCTAAGGTATTCAGTTTCAGTCAAATTTATATCTTTTACTCTCTCCATTTGAAACAATTCACCAAGACACATTTGATTGAATGTATGGCTTACAAATTGAGTGTATTCTAAACCTAATTCAGTAGCTAAGATAAATGCTTTGGACAATAAATAATCGCCAGCTAATATTGCGGTTTGATTGCTCCATCTTGAATTAATTGTTCTTGAACCTCTTCGATATTCTGAATTGTCAATAACATCATCGTGCATTAATGATGCACTGTGGATTAATTCAACAAGAATCGCAACTTTAAACATTCTCTCAATTTCATTTTGTTTGATTTTACCATTTGCTATAGCCATAAAAGATAGAAATACTAAAGCGGGTCTTATTCTTTTCCCTCTGTGATTAAGGGAATAGTCAAGTATTTCATTGAAGAATTTCGATTCTGAATTCAAATATTCTAAATATTTCTTTTCAAAATCAACAAGATATTTATTTATAGGTTTTAGTATTTGTTCCAAATCCATAAATTTATACATAAGAATATTTTTTTATGAGTTTTTCAGTTGCTTCAGCCGATAACATCACTCCTGGTAATCCAGCCCCCGGGTGAGTTCCGGCTCCGACAAAAAATAAATTCTTAATTTTCTTGCTTTGATTATGCTGCCTGAAGTATGCTGTTTGAGTCAGAACTGGTTCCAACCCCCAAGGTGTTCCAAAAGCTGAATTCCTTTGAATTAAAAAATCCCTTGGAGAAAAGTAATCAATATAGTCAATATTATTTTTCAAACCATCCATACCAAAATTTTTTTCAAGATAGTTTAAAATCTTCTCGCCATATAATACTTTTTCTTCCTCCCAATCAATTCCAGCCTGAAGATTAGCAACAGGAACAAGGATATAAATACTATCGCAACCCTCGGGTGCCATTGAAGAATCTGTTTTGGATGGAACATGGACATACATCGAAAAATCATCGGGCAGTATCTGTCTATCGAATATATCAGTTACTAATTCTTTGTACCGATGTGACAAAATGATTGTATGGTGAAGCAACTGTGAATATTTCTTTTTGACCCCTAAAAACATAAGGAAAGCACTCATAGAATATTTCCCGCTGACCGAAACATTTCTGTATCTATTATCTTGAGATTTAAGAATTGAATATGTTTTCGTTACGTCAGCGTTTGAAACGACTATATCTGCACCATAGAATTTATCATTTGATATTATTCCCTGAACTTCTCCATTTTTGATTGAGATTTCACTTACTTCGGAATTTGTATAAAGTTCTCCTCCTAATTCATGAAAGACCTTTACAAAAGCTTGAACAAGACTAAACATTCCCCCCAGTGTGTACCAAACCCCACCTGCTTTCTCCAAATATGATATCATCAAATATACAGAAGGAACTTTGAATGGATTTCCACCAATGAAAAGCGGATGGAATGAAAACATAAAACGATGCCGAAAATCTTCGAAGTATTTTGAAGCAACTTTGTAAGCAGGAAAAAGGGCATTGAGTTTAACAGCTCTTGGTATGAATTTTAACATTGTTCCCAAGTTATTAAATGCAGTAGAGCCCAATCCATCTTCAATAACAGCTTTATAAATCTCCTTTGATTTTTCGATGAATTTCAAATAATTCCCGGCGTCCCTCTGGTTAAATTTCTTCATTTGATTAATCATTTTTTCTGTATCGCCAGAGTAGTCTATAAATGATTTATCATGAAAATATAATCTATAAAATGGTTCTAATGGAACTAATTCAACATAGTCATTTAATTTTTTTCCAGCCTTGTTGAATATGTTATTAATAATCTCAGGAGCAGTAATTAGGGATGGACCCATATCAAAAGTATATCCATTATGCTTAAATTGTTGAGCATGTCCGCCTGGTGCTTGATTTTTTTCAAATATTTTTACTTTCCAATTTTCTGCTTGAAGTCTTATACCCAAAGATAGAGCACCAAATCCTGAGCCAATAATAATCGCAGTTTTCATTTTTTTTTAATTCGAAATAAAAATAAACTTAGAGTTAATTAACGGAATTTGTATTATTATATTTTCATATATTGTTCTGTTGCTTTTATGTTGTTGATAAGTTTTACTTTTTATCATAAATGATAATATATCTATATTTCAAGATTCTTCCTTTTGAAATCAAAAAAAGATTTTCAGCACTGGCTTTTTTAAATAGAAAGTCTCCCGCTTTGGCTGTTTTTAAGAACGGATAATTTATTTCATCTTCAATATATCCTGGATGGAATTCAAGCCAATCAGGGTAATTAACTAACTTAACTCTTGCTTTTTCTTTAGAATCTTCAATTCTTTCAATTCTGTCTGAGATATCTATCTTTTCAAATTTCTTAAAAGATTGATATTCCTTATGTTTATCTATGTAAAACCATG
>CALHRB010000053.1 GCA_938038165.1 Candidatus Kapaibacterium sp.
TATCATACAATAGAGGAAAAATTGATGATTATAAAATTTATTACTTTACCGGAAACATGTAAGCCCGATAAGCAATCATGGGCTGATGTTGGTAATTTGTTAAGGAATAAAATTGAGTCTAATTTTAAGAACGGAGTGGAATTTCAGCATATTGAGTTTATGTCTGATAATTGGTTTAAGGATTTTGAGTTAATGGCTTTAGCAGACGAAATTGAATTGAAATTCCCAGTAATTTTGATTAACAATGAAATGTTTTCGAATGGTGAAAAAGTCAACATATCAAAACTAATTAGAAGCATTTCTGAAAGGATAACACAAAAATGACAAACTATTTATTTTTTTCCGGCAAAGGAGGAGTTGGAAAAACAACAATGGCTGCTACAACAGCTGTTTACCAATCACGAAAGGGGAAGCGAACACTTTTGGTTTCAACAGACCCGGCTGGAAATCTTGGAGATATATTTGAGCAAAAAGTAGGAATGGACACAATTGAGGTCGCACCCAACTTATTTATCGCACAGATGGATTCCGATGCTATTACTGATGCATATAAGAGCAAAATGCTTGAACCACTCTCTGCAATACTCGAAGAGGCAATGCTTGAACAAGTAAAAGAGGAGTTTAACGGAGGTTGTACAGTGGAAATTGCAACCTTCGATAAATTTACTGATTATTTGGAGGATGAAACATACGATTTGATTGTTTTCGACACAGCTCCAACTGGACATACTTTGCGTTTAATGACATTGCCAAATGAATGGGATAAATACATTCAAAAAAGTGCTGAAGGAAAAGGACAAACTTGTATAGGACCTGTTTCTCAAATCGAAAGCTCAAGGCAAAAATACTCGCACGCTGTTAATATAATGCAAAATACAGACCGTACAACGGTTTATTTAGTAAGCAGACCAGAAAAGACATCTGTTTACGAGACTGTGCGAGCTAAATCGGAACTTGAAAGGACAGGAATTCATAATTTTCATTTAATTATCAATGGAGTATATCCTAATCATTCAAGTTTAACAGGAATTTTTGGCAAAATGGCTGAAAATCAAAAAAAATACGTTGCTGAATTATATAGACTTTTTCCTGACAAAGTTTTTGAAGTACCTTTGCAACAATCGGA
This sequence comes from Candidatus Kapaibacterium sp., assembly GCA_938038165.1. GTDB lineage: Bacteria > Bacteroidota > Ignavibacteria > Kapaibacteriales > UBA2268 > CALHRB01. The sequence goes on from CALHRB010000053.1 coordinate 1,127, forward strand.
AGTAAAAGGGATAAAAAATATTGCTTTATTGGGAGAGATTGCTTTTGACAGAAAAGAAACTGTTATCCATTTAAATTATCCGCAGAGTATTTCTTTCGATGGATTTTCTTCATCAGAAATTTTAAATAATTTGATTACTAAGAAAACCGATAACAGGGTTATTATTTTGACAGGCAAAGGTGGAGTAGGCAAAACAATCGCAGCATGTACTATTGCTTTAAAGATGGCTGAGAAGGGCAAAACGCTTCTTTTTACAACAGACCCTGCGGCACACATTGGTCAAGTACTTGAACTTGATGTGAAGGATAAACCTGTCAATATTGAGAGTAACTTATGGGCGGTAAATATTGACCAGAAAACAGCAGTTGAAGATTATCGCAAAAAAATTATTGATGATGCTATTACAAATGGTTATTCAGACGAGCTTCTTGAATCACTAAAAGAAGAATTAGAATCGCCTTGCACTGAAGAAATTGCTATTTTTGAACAATTTGCAAATGTGTTGAATGAACCTGACTGGGATTATTTTGTTTTAGATACAGCTCCTACTGGGCATACATTACGTTTGTTGGAGTTGCCATTTGAGTATAAAAAACAATTAGATATGAAAGTTAAAGGTGAAAAGGAAATTAAGGAAACAGGTAAAAAAGACAATAAAATTGAAGATTTAATTGCAAGACTTAAGAATCCAGATCAGACTACTTTTTTTCTGGTAGCATATCCTGAATTCACCCCCATTCACGAAGGATACAGAGCAATGAAAGATTTGGAACGCGTTGGTATAAATGTTCAAGGAATTTTCCTTAATCATATTTTAAAAGAAGAAGAATGTAACGAAGGTTTTGCTTTGGAGCGATGGAAATTGCAGCAACATTACTTACATAAGTCACGTGAAATGTTCAATCCCAAACCATTGTTCCCTATTCCACTACAAGTCAATGAAATTATTGGTTTGAGTAGCATTAAAAAGTTAATAAATGATATGTTTAATTAATAGAAAAATTATTATATGAAAGAAAAACAAATAGGAATAGTAGCTTGTTCTGGTGCTTCGAATACAGGTTCGTATTCGGATTTAGTTGCTCGTAAATTAATGAAAGACGGCGCCGCAAAAATGCTATGTTTAGCAAGATTCTCTGTTGATGAAAAATTTGCTGAACAATCCAAAGATGAATTTTCTAAAATCATTGTTCTTGATGGATGCCCTATAAACTGTGCTGAATTGACTCTCAACAGCAGAGGCATTCATAATTATTTTCATATCAATACGACTGATTTTGATATTGTCAAAGGTAAAACTCCAGTAACTGAAGAAAAAATTAATGAGATAGTGGAATTTATCATAAATAAGTCTTAAAATATATTTGAACTAAATGAAATAAAGTTACAATATGTAATGAAAAATGTTTTTTTTTGCTTTGTTTATTTAAAATTTAATTAATAAGTATAACATACAAATAATTTAATTTTCAAACCATGGGACAAAAAATATGAAAATAACAGAAAATGCTATTGAAAAATTGAAAACAATAATCACTCGTGCTGTCGATCAACAGGCAGGCATAAGAATCTCAGTGGGTAATGGATGTTGTGGTCCATCAATAGGCTTGAGTTTGGTCAGGCAACCTCAATCAGCTGATATAAAGCAAATTCATGAAGGAATCAATTTTTACATTGATAGTTCTCTGAAAGATTTTGATAATGATATTGTGCTGGATTTTCAAAATGAATATTTTAACTTAACAGGTATTCCAAATCAATCTGGGTCAGGTTGTTGTTAGAAAATTAATTTCAAACTAATCTAAAATTATTATTTTACTGCTCTAAGTGTTTTTTTAATTAAACCATGAGTATGGAGTTTATTATGTCACAAATACCAAAACGATTTCAGAATTTCACAGAAGATTATCCTGAGATTGCTTCTGCATACGAGCAACTTGGACTGGCGGTTCACAAAGCCGGTCCACTTGACCAAAAAACAAGAGCCCTCATCAAATTGGCAATTTCTATCAGTGCAAGATTAGAAGGAGCTGTACATTCACACACAAGAAAAGCATTGGAATCTGGCTGTAGTGCTCAGGAAATCCGACAGGTAGCATTACTCTCCCTTCCAACAATTGGATTTCCGTCTATGATGGCTGCTCTTAGTTGGATTGACGATATTATTCAGAATAAAGAATAGCAAAAAGCTTGTAAAATTTATACTCTTCTCTGATTATTCTTGAAATAATTTTTTGCTAATTTATATTTGTTTAAAGTCAACTAATATTAGGGGAACTAAAGTTAAAATTGAGGATAATATAAATTAGCTTAAATCATTGCTTTTCTTTAAGACATGTATTCACCAAATCTTATAACTAAATATGGCAATGAAAAAAAACTGATTTTCCAAAATATTAAAAGATAACAAGTCATTCCACTAGAAAAACAGGGACAAAATTAATCTATAAGTAAGGATTTGAAATGTTTTTTTATATTGAAGAAAATTAAAAATAAAATTTTTATAAACGTTAAAAAAAATATACTCAAAGTTAGGGAAACCTATAAACGATGTACGGCATTATACCCGATATTAAAGAACAATTGAATGATTCTGAAAATTTTGAACTTGTAACTTGGCTTATAATTAAATAACATTCAGACGGAGCTTCTATGCACGATACCCCGGTATTAAATAACATTAATTCTAAAATTT
>CALHRB010000054.1 GCA_938038165.1 Candidatus Kapaibacterium sp.
AGATTGACTGAATGCCTGCTCTATTGCCGCATTTATTCTAGATAAAATACCAGAATTGGATTTACCAAGTAATCCATTCATTGCTGCAACCCAAAGCCCATTTTTTTGTTGATTTGTGCTTTTTTCAATCATAGCGATGACCAATGTCCCTGTATCATAAGTATAATAAACAGGATAGCACCAACCATAATTAGGGAAATACCAGTCATACCAACCGTAATAGCATCCACCCGAAACCCAGGTTGAGGTTGAGATTACAGCAAAAACAAGAACATCAGCATTTACCGGTGTCTCTTCAGTGAAGCCATATTTTTGAAGCTCACTTTTTATTTTATTTATAATACTCTGATCGTTGGAACCGGGATCAACAATAAGATTACCTTGCTCGTCAAGCCTGTAAATAGTATCAGGAATTGCATAAGTAAACTTGGTTGCAAAGTTTGCATCTTTATCATAGAAAGTAGCTATGGCATCTGTATCTTTATACGATAATCCATCGCCGGGGTAACAGGATTGCAATATGACTATTGCTGCGGCGATAAATATAATTAGGCTAATTGTTGTTTTTCTCATAGAGATTACCTTTCATTTTATTTTATTTGTAGAGTATGATTTATTATCCTAAAAATTTGAAGCGTTAAGCCGTTATTTTATTCGCTAAATACTCAACACCATTTTATCAAGCCAATTACAAAATAAAAATCATTTTTGAATCAGTAAATAGGTACTTAGTCCTATATTTTTATAACCTCGTGGTTTATTTGCATTATTTAACAAGCGATGGTGCTTTTAGGGGATTTTCCGCAAGTGTGCCAGTGGGTACTCGAATATGATTTTTACCAGCTTTTAAGAGAGCTAATCCGCCTGCAATTGCGGCACCTTTACCCGAATAACCAAATGAAGTATCTATTAGTTCAACAGTATTAACCGTCTTTGCAGAATTTGCTTTTCCGCCTTCTTCACCAATCAGGTTAGTAAAAATTTGTTTTGTATGATTGTTGACCATTATATATATAAATTGAAAAATAAGTTCTGAATCATCAAGAACTTTACCCCAGCAGCATAAGTCTGACCAGCAGACAAATTATCTTTACTGAAAGATGTTTTTGGATATGCAAATAATTTAAGTGATGAATGTTTGCCATCATTTGGGAAGAATTAGTTATCAAATGAATTCCAAACAGCCAGAAGCATGTTACAGTTTCCACACACTCCCGATTGATCTTAAGAAATATTTGTTAAGCATAATGCAGATATATTAAATAAGTCAGCCATACAGTAAATATTATAATTTTAAGAATTATTAAAAGAAAAGACCGCAAGTTGTAACCTGGCATTCGTTAAATATAATAAAGGTTGATGAATGAAGTTTGATTATCTATGTGACGTTCTTTTGAAATCCGGTTTTAGCATCTTCGATCGTGATGTTTAAGTATTGATTTTTAGAATTGCAGAAGAGCCACAAAAGCCACTTATTTTCCAATATGTCTTATCGAGAATTTTTATTAAATAGTTTTTTTAAGTTTTTCTGATGCAAAAAAATTGGTAAGAACATCATTTTGGTTGCGGGCTAAACTTTTAAAAATAACCCTTGCTGTTTATATAATTTATTATTCCTTGTCCTTCCGGCCTCGATGGAAATTTTGACTTCAATTCTTTTGCATATTGAAGCGCTTTGGAAAAGTTTTTCTGCTTTAGATAGTAATCAGATAGAGCAAAAATTAAATCAAAATTATTTGGAATTAGAGTGTTACCTTTAAGTAAAATTGATTCGGCTTTCTGATTCTCGTTAAGATATTGATAAACCAAACCAAGGTTATAGTATGTTCTGGGATTGGGATTCTTTCGTTTCAAATGTCGCTCAAGATACACTGCAGATTCTTTATATTTATTTTGTTCCGCATACAATAGCCCAAGGTAATATTCACCATCATTAAATTCAGGATGATTTTTAATTAAATCCAAAAACAATTCTTCGGCTTTGTTCAATTTACTGTTATTATAATAAAGCATCGCGAGGTTTGCCTTCGCAGGGTAAAATTGTTTGTCCATTTTGATTGCATCAAGGTAAAACTTTTCTGCTTTGACAAACTCTCCTTTGTTGGAATAAAAATTTCCGAGATTGTATTTGCCTGTCGGGAAGTCTGCGGTATATTCCAGAGTTAATTTGTACTCATCAAGTACTTCATTAAGTTTTTTGAATTGCTCTTCTGTGAAGTATTCTTTTGCGATAGTAGAAAGTTTTGAAGCAGCGGCTATTCTCACCATTTTTATCGGATCACTTAATAGAGGAAAAATAATTTTAACTAACTGCTCTGGATCATCGGTAGTAAATGCATCAATTGCCCGTTCACGAACAAGTGGCTCAATGTTGTAAAGCATTTCTTTGATAACCGAATCTGCAGAAGGATTTTTATAAGCCGGTAAGTAACTTAATGCAGTTGCTCTTACCATCTCGGGATATAAATCATTCTTTATTAATCTGATCAGACTTGTATCAGCATTTTCTTTTTGCAGGTAACCATCAGCAAGCACCGATGCATAAGTAAATTTTTTCTTTTCGCCGTAATATTTTTTAATCCAATTCTCTGACCATTGATAACTTTTGTCTGCGTGACAATCGTTGCAGGCATTTGGGACATTGTACTTGATTGAAAGATCCGGTCGTGGAATTCTGAAACTGTGATCTCTCCGGAAATCAATTCCCATATAATAATTGCCGGGCATATGACAGGTTTTACAGAGAGCACCTTCTCCAACGGGAACAATTTCGCCAAATTTATTTTTTACCGGTTCACCTTTTTCGTTTGCGTATTTATGAAAGTGATGCTGATAAGTATCATATTCTTCTGGTCGATGACACTGTGTGCAAAGTGCGTTTCCTTCAAACTTGAATTTGATGCTGTG
>CALHRB010000055.1 GCA_938038165.1 Candidatus Kapaibacterium sp.
CATTTGGTTTTATCCCAGGAATCTAATAATACCAAAACAACTATTATTTCTTATTTGGAGCAAGAAAATATAAAGATTGCTGAATTTAGCTTAATAAAACCAACTATCGAGGATTGCTTTATTAAATACCTGACAAATGGATAACATCATAATCAAAACAGAAAATTTAACAAAAAGATTTGGAACTTTTTTTGCAGTAAGAGAATTATCTTTCGAGGTATATCGAGGTGAAATTTTCGGCTTTCTTGGTGCAAACGGTGCCGGAAAGACCACGGCAATCAGAATGTTAATAGGCTTACTCAAACCAACTTCTGGAATTGCCAGCGTAGCTGGTTTTGATGTGTACAAAGAGCCAGACAAGATCAAGGAAAAAATTGGTTATATGAGTCAGAAATTCTCACTCTATGAGGATTTGACAGTTCTTGAAAATTTAAGATTTTTTGGTGGTATTTACGGGTTAAAATCTGAAACAATAAAGTCAAAAAGTGCTGAGTTAATCAAAAAACTTGGGATGGAAAATATTGCTAGAAAGTTAATTAAAGAACTTCCCGTTGGTTGGCGGCAAAAAGTTGCTTTCTCGGTAGCTGTTTTTCATAATCCGGCAATTGTATTTCTGGATGAGCCTACTGGCGGAGTTGATCCAATTGTCAGAAGACAATTTTGGGATATGATTTATGAAGCCTCCGAAAGCAATATTACCATTTTTGTTACCACTCATTATTTGGACGAGGCAGAATATTGCAACAGGATCTCAATTATGGATGAGGGGGTAATAAAAGCTCTTGATAATCCCAGTGAACTGAAAAAAAAGTTTGATGTTGATTCTATGAATGATCTTTTCAATCTTATTGCAAGAAAAAAATTATTACCCGATTATGAAAAGACTCTTCAGTTTTATTATTAAGGAATTTAAACATATTTTAAGAGATTCGAGAGTTTTGCTTATTCTATTCGGAATGCCTGTTGTGCAGGTGCTTATTTTTGGTTTTGCATTAACAAATGAAATTAAAAACTCAAAAGTAATAGTTATCGACTACTCAAAAGACGAGATCTCAAAAAAGATGGTCAATAAAATTGAGGCTAACAAATATTTTGAAATAATAGAACATACAGATAATAAAAACATCATCCTTGATTATTTCAGACAGGGAAAAATCAAAGCTGCTATCATTTTTCCTCAACATTTTTCATACGACATTAGCAATAGTAGAGGCAGTCAAATACAAATTATTACAGACGCAACTGATGTTAATTTTGCTAATAGCATAAAAAACTATATCTCAGCCATAATTAATGAATGTCTTACTGAGTTAGTATTAGGGAAGGATAAAAGATTAACAATACTCCCCCAGATAAAAATGCTCTACAATCCACAATTAAAAGGTGCCCCAAATTTTGTTCCGGGCGTTATGTCAATGGTAATGCTTCTTGTTTGTGTGATGATGACTGCAATTGCTATTGTCAGGGAAAAAGAAATGGGGTCGATGGAGGTTCTTCTTACATCTCCAGTGAGTCCCGTCTTAATGATAATTTCCAAAGTGGTTCCATATTTTGTTATATCAACAATAGATTTATGTCTAATTTTATTGCTAAGCGTTTATATCCTTGATTTGCCTGTTCAGGGAAGTCTATTTCTTCTTGTAGCAGAAAGCTTGCTGTTCATTATAACTTGTTTGATTATCGGAATTTTGATATCAATCAGAACTTCCTCGCAGCAAATTGCAATGTTGATTTCGTTGGTAGGAATGATGATGCCAGCAGTTTTTCTAAGTGGCTTTATGTTTCCAATTGAAAATATGCCTTATGTTCTGCAGTTATTTTCTAATTTAGTCCCATCAAAATGGTTTTATATCATAGTCAAGGATATTATGTTGAAAGGTGCAGGATTTGAAATAATATGGAAGGAAACATTAATAATCGCTTTTATGATGTTTTTATTCCTTCTTGTAAGCTTTAAAACCTTCAAAGTCAGATTATATCAATGAGATTGCTTTTTTATCTATTGCAGAAAGAATTCAGACAAGTGTTTAGAAATAAACCCATAATTGCTATTATTTTTATTGTTCCTATAGTTCAATTTCTTATACTTCCTCTTGCGGCTGACTTCGAAATTAAAAACATTAATATTTCACTGATAGACAATGATAGATCATCAATAAGTAAAAAATTGATTAATAAAATTACCGGTTCGGGTTATTTTCGAATATCATCAATTGATAATACTTTCAATAAAGCATTAAAAAAAATTGAAGCGGAAGAATCCGATTTAATTCTGGAATTTCCCGCAAACCTCGAGAAAAATCTACTGAGAGACTCAAATCAAAAAGTTCTCATCTCGATCAACTCCATTAATGGAATAAAAGCTAATCTGGCTGGCTTTTATTTGATTAATATTATTAATGAGTTCAACAAAGAGATGCAAACGGAACTGAGCCCAAATTTTCAGAACGAAAAAGGCATAGATATTTGCTCGTTAGATTGGTTTAATCCAAATTTGAATTACAAAATATTTTTAATTCCCGGTTTGCTTGCTATTCTTGTTACTTTGGTTGGTGGTTTCCTTACTGCTTTGAATATCGTTCGTGAGAAAGAGCTTGGGACAATTGAACAAATAAACGTTACACCAATAAAAAAATGGCAGTTTATCTTAGGCAAGTTAATACCATTTTGGATTTTAGCTAACTTAGTTTTTACTAATGGACTTATCCTTGGTTATTTAATTTATGACATTGTTCCTCAGGGTAATCTGCTTATTTTATATGGGTTTATTGATATTTATCTTTTCGCAGTTCTTGGTTTAGGATTGCTTATTTCAACAATAAGTGAAACCCAACAACAGGCAATGTTTGTTATGTATTTCTTTATGATTGTGTTTATTATGCTTGGTGGACTTTTCACCCCAATAGACAGCATGCCAACCTGGGCACAATATTTTGCTTATTTAAACCCAGTTAAATATGTTATCGAGACTATAAGGTTAGTAATGTTAAAAGGAAGTAACTTGGAGGATATAATTCCACAAACAATTGCAATTTTTTTCTTTGCGGTAATTATTAATTTTCTGGCAGTCTTAAATTATCGCAAAACCACTTAATCCATTTATTTTATTAGCGTAAGTGTTCCTCTTCTTGTTTCTCCATTAATTATGACAACATAATAGTAAACTCCAGAATGATATTCAATGGCATCCCATATAAATGTGTACTTTCCTGCGTCTAAATTTGAATTAATAATTTCTGTCAACCTCGAACCATTTACATCATAAATATTTATTGTACAATAAGTGGCTTTTTCGATAGAAATATCAAAATATGTCAAATGGCTGAACGGGTTAGGATAATTAGCAACATAGAACTTAACAACTTCTCCATTATCAATTATATTAGTCAGACTTTTTATTGAAAATGTTTTTCTGCTCAAAGAAAAAACTTCTGGATTATTTAAACTACTAACTTTAACTTGATAAGTTGAATCATCGGGGATATCTTGTGGTATAACCCAATTAAAAAAATCAAAATCTGCCCCGACACTGTCAATAATAGTCCTGAAACTATCTCCATTACGATATAAGTCTATTCTAACGTCGCTGTTTATTTTTTTATTCCATTTAATCAGTTTGGGTTCGGAATCCTTAATCCAAAACTCTCCCCCATTAGGAACCAAAAGTGATATGAAAGATCCATTAACAGTAAATTTATAAACTGCTGAACGAAAGCTGGAATTTTTATCATTATAAGCAGTGACACTCCAGTAAAAATCCCCATTCGGTAAAATTTCAGGCAGTGTATGTTCATTTACTTTTAACTTATTAAGATTAAACACAATGTCATTTTGAAGACTATCTCTGGAAACAATCAGATTATAATAATCTGCTCCTTCAACTGCATTCCATTTGAAAACCAAATTTGCGGGAGCAAGAATTTCCTGATTAAGCGGTTCGAATAGTTCAGGGACAGCCAACTGCGTTGTGAACTGAAAAACATCAGACCATTTGCTTCGATCATTGGAATTAGCCCTTACAGTCCAATAATACAATTTATTTGGTTTCAAATTCTTAATGAAGAATGTAGTGTCCTTTATATTAGTATAAATTACGCAATTTTTTACAAAATCGTAATCTTCGGAAATCTTAAAGTCATAATAATTGAATCCAATAGTCTTATTCCAATAAAATTTTACATTTAGTGGGATTTTGTATTCATCAAATCTGGGGTAAATCAACTCTTCGAGAGTGGCAAAGCTTCTGATCTCAGACCATTGACTTTCAATACCTTTTGAGACAGCTTTAACTCTCCAGAAATATTGAGTGTTAAAGTCTAAATTGAATAAACTTAAATAATTTGTAACAACATTTTCTTCTTTGATAATATTATGAAAATCATTTCCATAAGCAATCTGGACGATATAATTAGTTGCATTAGATATACTTGTCCATTGCAAAGTTCCATTTACAGGAAAATGTTGAGTATTATTTTCAGGTATTAATAATCGAGGCGTTGCCGGTAAAGTTGAGAACATCCATTTTTCAGACCATGCAGTATTTGTATCTCTGAAAAAAGCCCTAACCCTCCAAAAATAAGTTGTTGAATTCTCAAGTTTACTAAGGGTCAAGTAGCTTTGTTTGATTTTAATACTGTCAATAATAATATCCACAAAATTAAAATCCTTGGAAAGCTGGAATTGATAATAGTTAGCACTATTTATGGGGTACCAGTCAAAATTTTGTTTAACATTTGCCTTATTATAAAATGTAGCTGGTTGGATTAATTTTACGATGCCATTTGAAGTAGTAAAGCTCCAGATTTCAGACCAATCTGTTATAAATCCATCTCTGATTGCAGCCACTCTCCAATAATATTTTGTTAAAGGTTTTAAATATAAATATTCGAATTTATTAATAGAATCAATAGTTTTTTCAAATACAAAAAAATTGAAAGTTGAATATTCACAGATTTGTATTTTGTATTTCTCCGCCCCAGCAACATCAATCCATTCCATCACACCGTCCAAAGGCTCATTTTTCGAGAGATTTTTGGGATAGGTTTGTTCGGGTGTTGCTATTCTGGTTGTAAAGGAGTGAGTTGACGTCCAATCACTTTCACAATTAGAAGAATATTTCTGAATTCTATAGTAATATGTTTTGAAATTCTTTAAAAATCTTACTTTAATTTCAGTTGTTATTATATTAGAAGAATCCAGAATAATATCGTGAAAATTTGGGTCAGTGGCTATCTGAATCCTAAATTTTTCGAATTGTGAAGCAGCCTGCCATTTTATTGTGGGTGAAAGAGACAGATTTTGAGCTAAATTCACAGGAGACTTGATATCTGGTGAACTAAGAGTAATAAAGCCAAGGACAAATTCACCAAATTGATTAATATTCGCTTCGAGTGAATGCCTTTGACTGTTGTATGTTGTTTCAAGCAAACTAAAACTACCAGATGCCTCTTTTGAACGATGAAAAATTTTAATGTTATTAAAGTCATTTATACCTTGAATTTCATTTAAATCAAATGAAATCATTCCTGAAACCGAACTGATATTGCTACTATTTATTACCCATCTATATGGCAATAAAATGCAAGCCTGCTGACCAGAATAGGAAACATTATGCGGAGGATAAAAATGTTTTTCTACTGAAGCATAACCAGAACCAGTTATACTATTCAACGTCAGAGAGATACCAGTGCTTTTACCTCCATAATTAAAATAATACGACCCGGAAGAATTAATATAATTACTTGCAGCAATCATTTTGAAAATTTCTCTGAGAACCTGATAAACTGCTCTATGATTCTGAAGTTTAATTTCAAATACTTTTTTACCTTCAGAGGTTACTTCTGTTCCAACATAATCATAGTTTGATTCTAAATTCATTCCCCAACCAATAAGAGTATTACCATTTGGTAACCTTTGAGCAGAGCCCATAAAAGCTGAATTAATATAAGGTTTATGAATATATTCCCAGACTTTAGTTGCTCTTTTGGTTGTTTCGTTTATGGAATACTCAACAGCCCTCGCAAAATGTGTGGGTCTTGCGTTTCCATTATCAAATAGCAGGATGTTACCATTGCTTAATCTTTTGGGGTCATGCTGCCTCGAAAAACCCCAAAATCCATCAATATTATCATTGATAAATGTAAATTGATTAACCTTTGAGGCTTTCCCACCCATAATCCAGATTATTTCACCGGTTGAACGATTAATTTTATAGAAGGCATCTAAATTTCTGAAGTTTGCTATTATATTTCCATCAGTATCATACCTGACACAATTAACATGAAATGGATCAACGTTAGATTCTGTCAATGATATCCCCTCGGCTGCATCCGTTATGTTAATATGTTCAAGGCAATTCCATTCGAAGACTAAATTTCCGTTTCTGTCAAATTCTTGTATTATGTGGTTTTCTAATGTAGCATCTTTTTTACCTCCTTGCACTATACTGCTCATATCAATTTTTCTGAAATCATTGGCTACCAGAAGGTAGTTTCCTTCGGGTGATAGAAATAAGGTATGGAAATTCGTAATATACTGAGGGGAGCATGAAACATATTTTACTATATTTAGATTTTCATCGCAAATAATCCATTTCGTTTCGGCAAAAAAGGCTATATAGCCATTCTCAAGCAGCCTTAAAGCCATAACCTGATCTGTTATGCCTGACAAATTTCTATAATATGCAACCTTACCTGCATTATCATATATAGTCAGATAATGATCGTTGAAAGGTCCTGTTAATATATAACCGGGGGCAGGGTTATCAAGGGCTGAAACATTGAATTCCGTGAAGTTAATGCTCCTTGCGGCATTCAAAGAAAAGAAAAAAGCAAAAATCAAATTGATGATATTAATATATTTTTTTGTACTCATTATTCTGTAGTAATGTTCAATAGAAATTAATTTTTTTATAAATATTTTAATTTAATTAATTTATAAAAAAAAGCAACAATAAACAAGTACAAATTAATAATATTTTTTTATCAAATTTTTTTTGCGATTTCTTCGGCTATTTCCAAAGTTGAAGCGTTGCCACCCATATCATAGGTCCTGGTTTTACCTTCTTTGATTACAGCTGCGGTTGCGTTTTCAATCAGTTGAGCTTTTTCGGTTTCACCAAGCCAATCGAGCATCATTTTTGCGGCAAGAATAGTAGCAATTGGATTAACTTTATACATACCGGCATACTTCGGTGCTGAACCGTGAGTTGGTTCAAAGACAGCCAATCTTTCCCCAATATTACCGGAGCAACCAAAACCTAAACCTCCCACCATTTGGGCACATAGATCGGAAATAATGTCGCCATACAAATTCGGTGCAACCAGAACATCGTAATTATAAGGGTTTTTCAAAAGCCACATTGTTATAGCATCAACATTAGCTTCGTCAAAAATAATATCTGGATAATTTTTAGCTACTTCTTTCGCAACATCAAGGAATAAACCATCTGTTGCCCTTACAACATTTGCTTTATGAACAATAGTAACTTTCTTTCGGTTATGCTTCCTGGCAAATTCAAAAGCAGCCTTTATTATCTTTTCAGATCCTCTTTTAGTATTTATCTTGCAGGATACTGCAAATTCATCTGTTTGCAAAGATGAAAAAGCAGAAAAAGGCTTTGATATTTTTGATAATATATCTACTAATTCTTGCGGGACAGGATTGAATTCGACTCCGGAGTATAAATCCTCTGTATTTTCCCTGAATACAACAAGGTCAATATTTTCCTTGTAATTCAAAGGATTCCCGGGATATGACTTACACGGTCTAAGGCATGTATATAAATCAAACATTTGTCTCATTCGGACAATTGGTGAACGATAGATCAAACCTCTTCCTTTTAGTTCAATCACTAATTCTTCTTCGGCAGTTTTAACAGGTTTTGAGGTAATTGCACCAAACATTGCTGCGTCAACATTTTTTAACAAATCTACCGTGCGTTGTGGAAGGGCATCCCCCTCGGTTTTCCAAAACTCCCAACCAATATCGCCGTGAATCAATTCGGCGTTTAATTTAACTTTGTCAAGAACAATTTTTGTAGCTTCAAGAACTTCTATGCCTATACCATCCCCCGGTAACCAGGCTATTTTGTAACTATCTTTTTTTTGATTTTCTAACATTTAAACCTCGCTTAATAAATAATTAACACAATTAAAAAATGCAATTTAAGAGAAATTCAAATAATTTTCTTTGGTTGAAGTATGGTAAAAATTAATTAATTTAAAATTCATTAACTTATTGTTTTTGGGGGGATACGAACAAAAATTCTGTCCGGCTTTTGTTCTCCAATATGCTGGATTTCTTAAATTTCTCTATAAAAATCAATATAGCTATTTATATTTTCATTAAAATCGAAAAAAATTCGAAACCGGACAGAAAATTAACAAATTTTAAACAGTAGAAAACATTTTGAGAAACTTTGATAGATAAATCATACATTTCTTTTTTGGAGATTTTGATTATGGATGATAATTATTTTTCATCAAGTTTAATTAACAACAGAATAGAAATTTTCTCAAGTCTGTTCAGTTCTGCCAACATAATTAATGCTGATTTTCATTTAAGAATTGAGATAGATGGTCATTACGACCGATATTTCAACTATTACGATTTTGCAGGGATTTCGAATTACTTATTTGCATCTTTGCCCAAAATTAAAAAAACAAAGAATTCATCAAAAAATACTAACACTCAAAGAAAAAATAATTTTTTAAAAATTGACAATCTGCATTCCAATTGGTTATCGCTGATTGATAAAGTTGACAAAGAGGTCTTGGCTGTTCATAAAAAGAATTTACACAGCACCGGTTTTAAAAAGTATCAGAATTTTTCAGATATTCCGGAGGTAAAGCTTATTTTTATCCCAAATTTTTATGATTATAAATATCTGGTTGCAGATGCTAAAAACTATCGTGCTGCAAATATAGCATTCAATAATATTGATTATTTGATTCATCAAAAACTTCATTTAGATTCATATTTCGTATTGGCTCAGGAGTTTTTCAATTCATTATTTCTAAAAGAATTAGGAGAAAAAAAGCCAGAAAAACATCATTTTGAGCAAGAAAAGAAAAAAAATTCACAAATCAATAACAACTTGTTTTCAATTATTGATTATCATAATTGCTATAATATCAAAAAAATATTAATGGAAGCTCATAGCTGGATGAATCTTTTCTCTGATACTGGAAAGACATATAGAGCCTTGAACAAAACTTTGATGAACTTACCGCCTCAAATCCCGGAATTAATTGTATGCTCTCTCCACAAAATACACATTCATAAACCTCTGACAGATAGACTTGAGTTCCTTGCCTATCTTCTTTCTGAAAATATTTTTCATCAGAATATTTTTAGAAATTCACGCTCAGAACAGATTAAAAAAGCTTTTAAAATATATTGTGATTATACGATCCAAGATGTTACTTACTCAACAAGAAAATTTAATGATTTTATAATTTTTCTCAAAGATTATAGAAATGAATTTCATGGAAATATTATTGACCTGACAAAAAGGTCCATAAAATGGCACAACGAATTCGGCTTTTGGGATTTTGAAATTATTTCGCAAAATGAACATAATATTGATTTGAACCAGGAAACTGCGAAACCGCCAATACCCTTGCCCGTTAATAATCATATTCGTTTTTTAAATACTTCGGGTGATATTCTGGAAGAAGGTCGAATTATGAAACACTGTGTTGCAACATATATTGATCTAGCAGTAGCAGGTAAAACTTACCTGTTCCACATTGACTACAATGGAGAGCAAGCTACAGCAGAAATCGACAGGGTAGGTAACATTAGACAAATAAAAGGTGTTGAAAATAGACATAATTCTGCTTGCGACTATGGAATGCTGGTTTTAGGGGAATGGAGCAGACAGTTAATTAATTATAACAATACTTTATTAAATACTTTTAGGGTTGATTATGTTTCCCCTTTTTAACATTCAAATAATATTACTAAATTTGTTTTTTTGATTTGGAGTTATTATATGTCTGAGTCAATTTTTTCGAAAATAATAAAGAGAGAATTCCCAGCTGAAATAGTATATGAAGATGATGAATTAATAGCCATCAACGATATTAATCCACAGGCGCCAGTGCATATATTGATAATCCCAAAAAGGGAAATTAGTACTTTGAATGAATTGGATGAATCTGATGCAATTCTGATGGGTAAAATAATAATAGTTGCAAAAAAGATTGCCGCCAATAAAGACATAGCAGAAGATGGATACAGGCTTTTGGTAAATTGCAACAAAAATGCCGGTCAAACTGTTTTTCATATTCATTTTCATTTACTTGGAGGAAGAATTTTTGGGTGGCCCCCAGGCTAATAAAATTTAACATTGCATCTGTTTTATTATGATTTTCATTCCGGACTTTTCAAAAAGTTTAGATCAAAATTTTTTTTGCCGTGATACTGTCTCTGTTGCTAAGGATTTGCTCGGCAAAGTCATAGTGAAGCAAGAAAAAAATAATTCTTTTTTGGCTTCCATCATCACCGAAACCGAAGCCTATCTATCTGATAATGACTTTGCAAGCCATTCTGCAGTTGGTAAAACTAACAGAAATAAGCCAATGTTCGAAAAAGGTGGCGTTGTTTATGTCTATCTGATTTATGGTATTCATTATTGTTTTAATATTGTAACCGAAAAGGAAGATTCAGGCTCCGCAGTATTAATCAGAAAAGCTCTCCCAATTCTTGGTATTGATATTATGAAAACCCGAAGGAAGACAAATAATTACGAAAAATTATGCTCGGGACCTGGAAATTTTGGACAAGCCTTTGATTTAAATCTCAGCTATAATTTCAAAAAAATCTATGAACCTTCATTATTTATTCAAACTATTGAAATTGACAAAAATTTATCAAATTATTTAATAACAACACCTCGCAAAGGAATTACAAAATCCTCTGACTTACCATTAAGATTTTTTTTACAAAATGAAATGTTTCTTTTTCAAAAATATTTACCTTCGATATAGTAAATTTTAAAAAATATTAGTATTTTATAAAAATATTAAAGTATTTATTGGTAGTAGATTTT
>CALHRB010000056.1 GCA_938038165.1 Candidatus Kapaibacterium sp.
TGGGAACATCAGGTGAAAATTTTCATGCTGATGTATTTGCTGATGGTCATACCGGAGAATCAAAAGTAAAATTTACTTTTTTCAATATGGACAACCCTGATGATAACATTTCATTCGATGTAACTTTCCTCGTTGGCACAACAAGTGTTGAAAAAACAATATCGGATATCCAGTATTCACTTTCTGAACCAAGTCCCAACCCTGTCAGTTCGGCTTCGATGATAAATTATGTTATCAATAAAGATTTCAGTGATGCAAAAATCAGATTTTTCAATACTCAAGGTTTTGAGGTATTTAAACAGCAACTAACTGAAAGTTCTGGAAATTTTAATATTGAGTTAATGAACTTAACTCAAGGAATCTATTTTTATCATCTGGAAATTGACGGCTTCATCTCCGAAACAAAAAAATTGGCTTTGGTTAGATAGTCAAACATTGTGATACGGTCTTTTTTTAATCATACCGCCTTTGGCATCTTTAATGCTATGCATAACAACAAAGGCGGTTCTATCTATTTTTTCAATTTCAGTCATTAATTTTGTCATTTCAAGACGGGTTACAAGAGTATATACAATTTTGGTGTCTTTTAATGGTTCTCCTCTGGGGCTGAACCCTCGTTTGCCATCATATATAGTGCAACCCATTCCAAGTTTTTCGATGATAGCTAATCTGATTTCTTCGTGATTGTCGGATATTATTGTGACCCCAATGTATTCTTCAATGCCATCAACGACGAAATCAACAGTTTTTGAAGCGGCAAGATAAGTTAACATTGCATAAAGTGCTATTTCAATATTAAATACATAAGTTGCAACCAAAAAAATTATAACATTAAATATTAAAATAACATCACCAATGGACAATGTTGTTTTTCTGCTAATA
Organism: Candidatus Kapaibacterium sp.; assembly: GCA_938038165.1. Classification (GTDB taxonomy): domain Bacteria; phylum Bacteroidota; class Ignavibacteria; order Kapaibacteriales; family UBA2268; genus CALHRB01. Next base: position 883 of record CALHRB010000056.1, read on the forward strand.
AACACAGCCATTATCTCTGTGCCATCAAGAACTGAGCCACCCCTAATTGAAAGACCTATTCCAAGACCAAGGAAAAATCCTCCGAAGACTGATATCAATATACTGTCGTCGGTTACTGGGGGAAATGGTATAATGAAAACAGCAATAGCTAATAAAAAAACCGAAATTATGCTCTTTATTGCAAATTGCTTGCTAACAGTATTGAAACCAATTATCATAAATGGTAGGTTTATAGCAACAAGCAAAATCGGAAATGGTATATTTGTGATTGCAGCAAAAATTAATGAGATTCCTGTTACTCCACCATCAAGAAATGAATTTGGCAAAAGAAAACCTTTTAAACCAAAACCAGCAGCCAGAACACCAAAAAGCATAAATAGCGAATTTTGGAAAAAGTGTTTCAAACCAACAGACTTGACTATGTTTATTTGTGTTTTTATTTTAAACCATTTAAAAGAATTATAGTTTAAAATTTAATAAATTGGGATTTTTCAGTTATTTTTTCCTGATTGTCATCTCGACTTTATCCAAAGGATTATCTCTGGCGTCTCTTGGCTGGCTAACTATTTTATCAACAACATCCATCCCGGAGACTACTTTTCCGTAAGCTGTATACTGTCCGTCAAGATGAGGTGCTGAAGCGACCATAATAAAAAACTGTGATGTAGCACTATTTGGGTCATTCGATCGGGCAGCTGATAGAATCCCTCTTTCATGTTTGATACTGTTGAATTCAGCAGGAACTCTTGTTTGCGATGGATCGCCAAAGCCCCACATATTTTTTGGTTTGTCTTTTGAGTTGGGATCACCACCCTGAATCATAAACCCTGGAATTACTCTGTGGAATGCACATCCGTCAAAAAATTTTATTGAAACAAGGCTATCAAAATTTTTTACATGCTTGGGTGCAACTTCAGGGAAAAGTTCCAATTCAATATCACCTAATTCTTGATTTGCTTCCTTGAGTTTGACAGAAATAATATAGTGGGGGTTCGTTTTAAAATCATTGTCCTGCTGGCTTGTAGTATCCTGATTGATATTCATATTTTCTTTTCCTTTTTCATTTGAGGATGAACAATTGATTAAAGTAAACGAGAAAAAAATAATAAGAAAAAAATATACAGATAATTTCTTCATTTTTTTACTCCTTTAAGAAAATTACAAATTTAAAATTCTGTTATGAAATTAGGGGCTGAGTTTTGTTATCCCTAGTCCCACAAAGTAAGATTAATATACTAAAGATTTAATAACGAGTTCTTGTCTGAATCCGAAAGCAAATCCACCAGAGTAACAGCACTTTGATTTGGAACTTGCTTGTTTGTTTTATTATCACTGCTGTATGATTGTTGGTTAGTTCTTCTCCCCCTGTATTCTTCAGAATCGGAGTTTGATACAGCAGCATTTTCGTCAATCTTTGGGCTGAGAATTAATGATTCTTCATCCGGGATTAAATCAGCAATAATGACTTCAATCTGATCGCCAGTGTGATATGGTATTTTATTACCTTTCAAAAGGGATCTCATCTTGCTTCTGGGCATAAATCCATCTACATCATCAGAAATTGAAACAATCATACCCTGGGGAAGAACTTGTGAGACAGTACCTAAAATTGTTGTACCAACCGGGAATCTATCTACAAGACTATTCCATGGATTAGGTATAGTATTTTTATAGCTAAGTGAGATTGATCTTTTTTCCTCGGAAACAGAAATAACTTCGACATCAATCTCCTGACCAATTTTGAAGATATCTGAGGGTTTTTTAATTCTCTTTGTCCACGAAATTTCGGGCGTCCTCAAAAGTCCATCAATTCCTGGTTTAAGCTCTACATAAGCACCGAATTCAGTCAACTTTCTAATTTTTCCTTTAAGTCTTGTTTGAGGAGGGAAAATCTCTTCGATATTTTTCCAAGGCGATTCCTCGAGTTCTTTTCTTGAAAGAGCAATACGATTTCTCTCTTTATCAAGTTCGACTACAACTGCTTTCACAATATCACCCTTGTTAAAATATTGATTAGGATGTTCAATGTGAAGCTGTGACAACCTTGAGACATGAATAAGACCTTCAATACCGCCTAAATCAAGAAACACCCCAAATGAAGCTATGGAAGACACTCTGCCTTCAACAATATCGCCAACCTTTAATTTATCCCATAGCTCTTCCAATAGTACCTGCTTTCTTGTTACTATTGCTGTCTTTCTACCTTCCTCATATTCCTGAAGTTCATGAACATGAACTTTAATTTTGGTGCCTTCGGTCTCCTTGAGATCCTGTTCAGAGGGTGATTTCCTGAGGGAGAAGTGGGAGACAGGCAGAAACAAAGGAACATCTTCGTAGAACACACGTAAACCACCTTTAACTCTGGCTTTCACATAAACTTCAAATGCTTCATTTTTTTCTTTAAATTCAGCTAATTTATTGAATAGTTCATCGTATCTTTCTTTCAGAATTCTTTTTGTTTTGTTTGGCTCTATTGATTCAACTGTTGTAGTCTTTGATTCCTCATCCGAAGACCCAGCTTTGCCTTCTGATGTTGGTTCTTGAGCCACGGGGATTGGAGTTGTCTGAGTTGCTTCTTCTACTGCTTTCACCTCGTCAATAACGGGGGAAGTTTCTGCAACAGTCCCTTCGTTCGAAACTAATTCCTGATTATTATTCTGGGTCTCATCGAGTAATTCTTCGATGATGATCTCGTTTGTTTGTTCAGAGGATTCGATTGACTCGACTTTTTCTAAAGCACCTGCTGAATTTATTTGGCTTTCAACAACTGATTGATTCACGATAGTTGAATTGTCCTCAATTTCTTTTGGTTGAACTTCAACTTCAATAGATCCTGTGGATTCAATTGCGACTTCTGAAGCAATACCATTATCCTGAACCAGATTTTCAGGTTCATTCTGTTGTTTAGTTTCATTTTCAGCAATAAATTGTTCGTTATTCATAGAGCACCTAATGTTAATAAAGCATAAGTCCTTCAAAGGACAAATATTAAATAATTTAAAAATATTTAAAACAAGATTTCAAATATAATTATATTTTTACAATTATCACATTAAAAAAATATTAATGTTGTTTTAAAATACATATTTAAGCTAAAATTCAGGCAAAAATTAGGGCATAATTATTGATATTTTATATTTGCTATAAAAATTTAATTTTGAATTTTTTTATAAAAAAAAATTTACTAATTTAAATATGTTATCAACTTCTTATTGGTTTTTAAGTGAAGCAAAATAAATTAATAATCAAAACTATGTGAGCATTAACTTTGTATTTGATCACTTGTGAATAATAAACAATAAATAAGT